>DMKB01000263.1 GCA_003454665.1 Nitrospiraceae bacterium
AGTGAAGGGCGAGAAGAATATTGACTATTATGAAATTGAGGTTGTGCAGTTCGATCAGCAGATACTGCCGGCGGGTTTCCCGCTCACAACCGTGTGGAGTTACGGCGCTCTGGGGCAGCCCTGGACCCGCAACTACCCGGCGTTCACCATCGAAGCCAAGTACAACCGGCCGCTCAGGGTTAAATGGATCAATAACCTCGTTGACCCAGGCGGCAACTACCTGCCTCACCTGCTGCCGGTAGACCAGACCCTGCACTGGGCCAATCCGCCAAAGGATTGCATAGACGGCAATCCGAGAACTGACTGTAGAGGCAGCAGCCAGGACTTCTATACTGGTCCGGTTCCGATCATCACGCATGTTCATGGAGCACATGTGGGGCCTGAGAGCGATGGCTATCCCGAGGCCTGGTACCTGCCTAACGCGAACAATATTCCACCGGATTATGCCACCAGGGGAACACTGTTCGATCAATATGACCGTACGAATACAGAGCCTGGAACGGCAGTATTCCAGTATCCCAACGACCAGCGGGCGACTACCCTCTGGTATCACGACCACAGCCTGGGCATCACCCGCCTGAACGTCTATGCCGGACCAGCTGGATTTTATCTCCTCCGGGGCGGTGATGCGGATCTTAAGGAAGGCGTACTTCCGGGACCTGCCCCTGCGCTCGGCGACCAGCCGGGGATGAAGTACTACGAGATCCCCATCGTGGTCCAGGACCGGTCATTCTACACCGACGGTTCCCTGTTCTACCCGGATAACCGCGCGTTCTTTGAGGGCGTAACGCCCGACCAACTCCTAATAGACTTCATACCAGACTCTGACGTCTCTCCCATCTGGAACCCCGAGGCCTTCTTCAACACCATGGTGGTGAACGGCAGAACCTGGCCCTATCTGAACGTGGAGCCGCGCAAATACCGCTTACGGCTGCTGAACGGCTGCAACTCCCGTTTTCTCATCTTGAAACTCAACCAGATGGGATTGCCCTTCCAGGTGATCGGCACTGAAGGAGGCTTCCTTGCCGCACCGGTAACACTGGATCAACTGCTTATCGGGCCGGCAGAAAGAATGGATGTCGTCGTGGACTTTTCGGGATTTTCCCCTGGACAGCAAATCATCATGGAAAATATCGGCCCCGATGAGCCTTTCGGCGGCGGCATTCCGGGAACGGATTTCCCGGTGGCCGATCCTGCAACGACAGGCCAGGTGATGGCCTTCAATGTCGTACCGCTCACGGCGCCTGACATCAGCGTCGTCCCGGCGACTCTGTCCACGATAATGCCGCTCGTCGCGACCAATACGAGGCAGGTGTCTCTCAATGAAGAAGAGTCCCTTGTGGTTTGCGTCTATGCGGATGCGGACGGAGAACCCACCGTACCGATAACACAGATACCCGGGGTACTGCCGCCTGATTGTGGCGGGCAAGGCGTGCCGTTCGGTCCAACGGCGGCCTTACTGGGCACGCTCGATGCATCAGGAAGCCCGGTACCACAGCTGTGGGCAAGCGACGTCACTGAAAACCCGGCACTAAACTCCACAGAAGTCTGGGAGATCTACAACTTCACTGAGGACGCCCATCCGATCCACCTGCATCTGGTGCAGTTCCAGGTAGTTGACCGTCAGCCCATGGGCGGCTTGCCTTATCCTCGTGAAGTCTGGGAGACAGGCTTCAAGGACACCGTCATTGCCTATCCCGGAGAAATCACCCGGGTCAAGGCCCAATTCGACATAGCAGGCCTGTACGTATGGCACTGCCATATCCTGGAGCATGAAGACAACGAGATGATGAGGCCCTACTGTGTGGGAGGACAGGATACCTGTCCGGTGCCGATTGCAATGCCGTAAATGTTGCCGACATTCGAAAGGCCACCCTGAAAGGGTGGCCTTTTTTTTGTTCAGCAGCAACGGGAATAAGCGTTCCCACGCCTGTACGTGAATCCACGTGAGCCAGCGCATTAATGTTGCCCGCTCTCTGCATGTCCCCCGGAAACAATATAGACGGCATCTGCATTACTCTCGTTCTTCAGCCAGCACGTCTCTTCGCCTTTCAAATGGATTGCCTTGCCTTGTTGCAGCAGGCCGGTAAAATGCCCGTCTACGGAGAGATCACCTTTCAAGGCGAGAACAATCTCTTCATGCCCTTCCCCCGGTTTGATCTCCCTGCCCTGCTCGCCCGCCATCATCACCCCATAGATCAGATAACAGGCATGGCTTTTCGTCTGCTTTGAACCGAGGATGTATTCGCCACCCTCATCGACATTTCGTATTACTTCAAAAGGTTTCATACCCGTTCTCCTCGTTCCGGCTTTCCCTGTGTGGAGCCCCACCAGCGATCCCTTCCCGTTTCCAGCGGGGTGATGTACGGACCGGGCATTGTATTATAGGAAAGAATATCATACAGACGCCCTTTGCGCAAGATACACGACGGCGGGTATATTCCTGTTTTCAACGGTGATGTATTCTGGTACCATGGACGCAGGTTCAATGCCGGTATACTGCATAATCAGGAGGGAGGGTACGGTGGCGGGCTTGACTGAAGCAGGCGAGGAAAAAGCATGGGAAATCCTGGGAACGCTGAAACCCGGCGACGTATGCACTGCCGCCGATGTTACCTTCAACAGAGAGTCTTCATGCTATCGCGTAACATCCTTCGCCATGAATTTTTCAGTATCCCTCGCGAACAGGACAATTACGAGCGATGATCCTCACGGCGACGCGCTCCTGGCAAGGCTCGGCGATTTTTTCCGCCTTTCACTTCTCTGGTACCTGGTGAGCGCGAAAAAGGTGGACTGCACCGGGACACTGGTGAAACTCACGAGCATACGCGGCGGAGAAGCCTTCAGCAAGGGGTCCCACGTCCTCCCGTTGGAACAAATCGCCGGAAAATATGGACATGACCGGGACGGGTTTATCGAGAGGGGCAGGCGTCTCGGCGGCGAGGTCGTGGGGTATGGCGATGCCGCCGTGAACCTGCTCCCCTTTCCGCGGGTTCCGGTGGTCCTCATGCTGTGGATCGCAGACGATGAATTTCCCGCCCGTGCTGACCTGCTCTTCGACGCATCCTGTGAGTTGCAGGCGCCGACGGACATCATCTGGTCCATCGCCATGATGAGTGTGCTCATGATGCTCTGATCGCAGCGGGACTGTTTCGGAAGGCCCCTTTCCGGCCCATCGTTGCCCGTGGATCTGGCAGGCCGATAGTCGGTCGATTTCTTCAGTTCCTGAACACTTTTTTCAGGAGTTCCGTAACACGCGCAGCCGGGTCCGTACGGATTTTATGCTCTTCCTGGGCAAGCATATAAAAAAGCCCCTCCAACGCCTTGTCCGTGACATACTGATCGAGATCGACGGACGGTTCTTTTACCAGACCGGTGGATGCGGCCTTTTTCATCATCCCCTTGTATTTCCGTGTCACCCCTACTTGAGACGTAGCCGATGCAATAATCGGTTTGAATGACCCATACAGTTTTTTGTACGTTTTTCTCTTGAAGTAATCCGTGGCCGCTGTGTTCCCTCCGCGAAGAATGTTTTTCGCATCCTTGAAGGTCATCGACTTTACCGCATCGATAAAAATCGATTTCGCCCTCGGCGCTGCTTTCTCGGCGGCGCGATTCATGCTGAGCACGAATCGATCCACCTCTTTCCTGAGCCCGACGTTTCTGAGAATCCGTTCCGTCTTTCGCAGGTTTTTTGGCATCGGGATTTTTATCTGCGGGTTCCGGTAGTAACCGTCAAGAGCTGAAACGTTCGTTACCGCGTTTTTCGTCCCGACGGCAAGCGCCTCCTTCAGGCCGGCAACAATCGTGGCTGTATCCGGTCTTCCTGAAGCAGCATTCTCCTTCTGTATGAATTCTTTCGCCTTGTCGAGAAATCCCGCGTGGACCGTTGCCGTTACGCAGAAGCAGGAGGTAAGCGTAATAACTATTGTTTTTATCAGGTTCATCCTGAACGTTACGTATGAGCCCATGGTATCCTCCCGCATTTTCTGCAGCAGACAGCAGCTGGATGAGAACATCAAAGACCTGTTAGCCACGGATGGCCTAGAACCAGAAGCGGCCACTTGTAGCATAGAACCAGAAGCGACCAAAATTCTCTTTACATCTCCACTCGGGTGACCACGCCATGAAGCTTGTTTATGGGAAGCTTGTAGAACTGAACGATCGTCGGGGTCAGCTTCTTTATGATCGAGAAAATCTGCCAGAAAATGTTTCGGGGCATGATATCCTCGATCCCGTAGAAGATGGTTTTTTCCTGTACACCGGCATCGCGTATGATCTCTTCAACGTCGAATACTTCCATGTATCCCGCCTGAATCTCGTATCTCCTGAGCCCCTCGGCGAGGGGTTCCTTGAAGAAGCCGGCAAGGCCGAAGGGATCAGACCGCTTCACGATGGAAACGATGATATTGTCTTCATACACGATGTTGTTCTTGAACATGGTATGAACGATATAGGGCGGCATTTCCTCCACGTCCTTGGCAAAGAACAGCGCCGTTCCCTTGATCTTGTTGACGGCCTTGTACACCTGGCTGTAGCTCAGAAGGAAAACATCAAGGGGGAGCGGCCGCAGCGCTTTATAGAGCGCCTTCTGCCCCATGGTGTACAGCAAGATAATCCCAAGGGGGAAGGACGCGAGAATCAAGGACCAGTACCCGCCGTGGGGAATCTTATAGCCGTTCGAAAGGAGGTAAATGAGGGATATCACCGTTACCAGAAAGGACGTGGCCGTTCTCACCTTCATGCGCTTGCGCGCGAATATCCAGGTCATGAATATCCCGGTGATGAACATGGTCCCCGTCACGGCCAGGCCGTATGCCACGGCCAGCTTATGGGATTCGCGGAACACGAACATGATAAACAGCACGGCGAGAAGGAGAAACCAGTTTACGAACCCGATATAGATCTGGGACTGCCGCTCCGTAGAGGTATAGTCTACCCTGAAGATGGGCATGATACGCGTTGCGATTCCCTGGTACACGATGGAGAACATGCCGCTGATCATCGCCTGGGAAGCGATGATCGTTGCGCAGATGCTCAGGATCAGGAAAGGTATATACAGAAAACTCGCCTGGCTGTAGATCATCTCGAACAACACGTTCTTCGTCTCTGGATGCTCGATGATGAACGCGCCCTGGCCGAAATAATTCAAAAGGAGCGCAAAGAACACGAAGGACCATGCCCTGAGGATCGGTTCCCGTCCCAGGTGTCCCATGTCCGCGTAGAGCGCCTCCCCTCCCGTTGCGCAGAGGATCACCTCGGAGAGGATAAAAAAACCGGCAATACCGTTCTGATAGAGGAATGACAGGCCGTAGAAGGGATTGACGGCCTTGAATACGGAAGGCGTGTGGACGATCGAAGCAATGCCCGATACGGTCAGGACAAGAAACCAGATCAGCATGAGCGGGCCGAAGGCGCCGGAAATCCTGTCCGTCCCCTTTTTCTGGAAGGCGAAGAGCGTGACAGCGATGACCCCGGCGATGATGATGAGCGCCATCTGGCGTATATTTTCTAGACCGGGGATCAGGAGCAGCCCTTCGACAGCACTCAGAATACTGATTGCCGGCGTAATGACACCATCGCCGATAAAGAGGGCTATGCCGATGTAGGCAATGAAGGTGATGAACGCTACCGGCCTGCTGGACTTGAGGATCGGGACGAGCAGTTCTTTCAACACGACGATCCCGCCTTCGCCGCATTTGCCGAGGCTCATGGCGAGCCAGGCATATTTGACGGTGACGAGGAGGATGAGCGTCCAGGCGATGAGAGAGAGGACACCGATTACGTTTTCTTCCGTACGCGGCGTGAGGAGAAAGATGACCGCCAGCGTATAGATCGGACTCGTTCCGATGTCACCGAACACGAGGCCGAGGGATTTGACAATCCCGCGCGTTTTTGTCACGGTATCAAGTGTGGTCACGGCTGCACATGCGTGTTACGTGAAGCGAGGAAGCAGTATTCTTCTCCGGGATGCCTGGAGCGGTAGCGTGAGATCTACATTTTGCCAAGCTGGAATATACAGATATTCCCATAAAAATGCAAGCCGAAAGATGACTCATACAAAATCGCAAAATACTGCCCCGTGCTCATCACCAGCGCCCCAGGAAAGAACGAAGCCCCGCCAAACGAGGCGGGGCTTTATCACTCTGTTTTTCGAGCTCTTCGTTCAAGAAAACCACTCTTATCGCGGTATCCTGGCTTCAACCTGCCTGATGATCGTTCTCCGTCGGCAGCTGTGGTCAAGGTATGTGCGATCCTTACTTTGACGCATATCCCGTCGGTATTTTTGCGTCCACGGCCTTGATGACCTTGCGCAGATTGTTATAATCTCTCGACTTCACCGATGCGAAACCCGTAAGGGATTTTTTGATGGATTTGTAGACCTTCGGATCCTTTACGTTCAGCATTGCCTTCCGTATTTTCTTGTATATAACGGGATTGAGCTTGTAGCCTGCCACGATAACATGCTCATGAACCTCCTGCGAAACGGCAAGGACCTTCAGTCCCTTGCCGATGTACTTATTTGCCACGCCGGGCTTCAGGCCGCCCGCGTCAAAATAGCCGGCCTGGACGGCTTTCGCCACATTGTCGTGGGTGCCGAGAAAATTGTAGCTGATGGAATCGAAAACACCGGCCTTCATGATCATATATGCCGGCATGTAGCAGGACAGCGTTGATTTCCGGTCGCCAAAAGCCACCTTTTTTCCTTTCAACTGCTTCAGAGACGTGAGCCTCGAATCATCCTTCGTTACAATTACTCCTTTGAACGTCGGCTTGCCCTTGTTGACGACGACGGCAATGGGCCGGACCTTTGTCGGATGCTCGTCTGAAAGGATCGCATATCCGGCCGGGCCGAGATAGGAAATATCAACATCTCCATCCAGGATGGCTTGTATTGCCGCGTCGTAACTGCGGGAGCTGCGGAACTGGATTTTGACGCCTGTTTCCTTTTCCAGATATTTGATGAGCGGCGTGAACATCTTGTTTAATTCTTTCGCCGATTTGAAAGGATGAACACCGAAAATGAGTTTGTCCTTTCCGTAGGCGGTACTGACAGACAATCCGAAACTCAAGACCATGATAAGGCAAACTACAACCCTCCTTGCATGTCCCACTCTTTTCATTGCTACCCTCCCTCCTCAATTATACAGTTTTCGTCCAAAGCACGATTCCGTGCGGCTGCAACTACCGTTAAGTGCGCTGCTCAGATCATCGGCAGCGTCGAGCAAAAAGCTCCTGAATACAAGATATCACACAAAAAAGCTAGCACAGGGTTGCGCTGTTGTCAAGGCTGGAACTGCGTATTTCTTACTGCTATCAGTGATTGGCTTGCATGTCCATGGACTGCACGTGGTGTAAATGCATGCTGTCCGGTCAGGGGATGTTTCTGTATTGCACTGCTGCTGAAGGGCGCGGCTTCTGCCATTGCAAATAAGAGGCGGCGGATTCTAAGGCCCGCCGCCGACAGGTGACAAAGGGCTGTAGTGTGGGGCCGCAGAAACAACCTGCGGCCCGGCTGGTACTTCGTGCACTGCGCCTGCCATGTTACTCCGGGCTGCAGGCACAGTGCACTTCTTTAGTTAATCCTCTTCCATCTCCTCGATTTGCATGGTCATTGTCGGGAGACCCCGCATGGTCCACCCGTGGAGTGATTCGTCATGGAGTTTCACCTTTTTATTGCCGATGACTTCATGGAGGATGAACCAGAGTCCACTCGCCTGGTGCGCGCTGTTGCAGGTACCGATGGTCTCCTTGTAGGGATTGATCCCGATGGCCTGCATGGCCTGGACGATAAGGTCCTTGTCCATGAATACGTAAGGCGCATGGTAGTCAATCAACAGATTCGGCGGCAAATGCCTGGCGCCTTCGATGGTCCCGTCCGCGTAAATATAGGATTTTTTCCTGACCATGCCGAGGTAGAACTGCAGGTCACGGACGTCGACGAGCTGTACGTCATCGTCACCCTGAACATCCTGCACCTCTGCCGTCGTTGCCAGAATTTCATCACGCTGGGCCGTGACCTCATAATTTCCTGTTCCCGGTGCGCTGGGCGCGTTGCTGACGGGACGGTCTTCTTTATTCCACTGCGCGTTGCCGCCGTCAAGGACCGCCATATTGTCATGGCCGTAATACTTCAGGGTCCAGTACAGCCGCGTGCCGAACGTCACTTCGTCGTAGTGCGTTCCGGCGTTGGTGATCACGATGGCGCTGTCCTTGTTCACGCCGCTCGCCTGCATGAGCGTCTGGAATTCATCGGGCAGCGGCAGGAGCTTGATCATCCAGTAACCGTCTACATACCTCTCCGAGCGCACCTTGCTGAAGTCTACGAATATCGCTCCGGGAATGTGGTCTTCTTCAAATTTTTTCCCTACCTCCAGGATGACAAGGTTACCATTGTTCTTTTCATCGTCCATAATTGCTTCCAGCCATGCCGAGTCTACGATTGGTGAGCTGATCTGGATGGCATAGGCCTGTGCGCAAATAAGGATTACCGCCAGAAACGACACTACATATGTCAGTTTTTTCATAACCCCTCCCTCATCGTAATGGAATGAACAATAATTGACCCTCGGTACATCTTCTTCACAACGGAGACCAACCAGCCCTGAAGCAACAGTAAAGCCATCACCCCCTTCACCCAAGAATGACATTGCAATACCCTTGTTTCCTCAATTTCGACGTCTATTATTTACGGGAAAAAGACAACCAGCAACTGGAGACTAATCATGTAATACTTTAATATCACCAAGTTTAGCAAAAAAAAATAAAATTGTCAATTACTGTAATAATTTGAACATAAAAAAAGCTTTATATAAAGTATATGCATATTTCTGTCAACTAGCTGATAAATTATAAATAAAACGCTATCATACATCTTTCCAGACAAATTAATTTTGCTCGAGGTATTTTTCTGATGAGATTCTGAGCTTTCAAGGAAGGTGTATGGTATGGCTATCCCTTTTTTCCCTTCTCCTCTCTCCGGGCTGCCTCGCCAATAGTTTCCCCGTCGATCCGTTCTCCCGGGGCTATTTGCATGGAACCGGGAAAAATAAAAAAGCCCCGGATTGCTCCGGGGCTTGAAGATGGTCTCTTTCCTCTCTGTTAACTTCTTACGACATTCGCCGCCTGAAGGCCCTTGGGGCCCTGCTGGACCTCGAAGGAAACAGCATCACCCTCATTCAGCGTTTTGAAACCGTCTCCTTCAATAGCGGAGAAATGAACAAAGACGTCCTCACCATTATCCTGCGTAATAAAACCGTACCCCTTGCTGTTGTTGAACCACTTTACCACTCCGTTTGCCATAACTGCGTTGTCCTGCCTTTCTTTGAAAATGGTTTTCCGGGAAAATACCCGTATATTCGCAAAATAGTACTGGTTTTCCCGCGGCATGTCAAGCAAATTTATCAATAAATTTGGCCTTAACAGCGAGGATGCGGAGAACGGCATGGGGATTGGAAAACGTGGAATCAAAAGCCATAAAACGCCATTTCATCTTGCCGTAGAATGCCGCACATAAACTGATACACAATATAAAGCCGGGCATACCGCAGGATAATCCTACGGCAGCCCGGTCATCGTAGAGTGATGTTCCATCATGGCACTTCACACGTATAAGCCATGCCTACAGTACAACGCTCGATCCAACATTATTCTTAGAAGTTGATAACCAAGCAAATGCCATTGTCCATGTATCACAGATTGTTTGTGCCCACCGCCCCGGGCATCTGTCCGGCACCGCCATTAACATTGACACTACCGGTGTGGTTCCTCGAGCCGCCGTAAATGCCTCTTACGTCGCCGCCGTCACCGCCCACCGAGACGGAAAAGTTGACATCCGCGTCTCCGCCGCGGGCGTTGATATTGCCGCTGTTGCCGAGGTCCGTTCCGGCTTCAAGCAACACGCCTTCGAATGATGGGACTGTTGTTCTCTGTTGTGATCCGGCCCCACCCTGGGTTATGCCGTCGCCGCCGGTGGCGTTGAGGAGCCCGGTATTGTTCACAGCGCCGAGTTCACTCTTTATGACGATTTCGCTGGAATCGTGCCCATAGCCCGTGGTCGTGCCCCCGTCGGTCCCGCCGTCGGCTGTCAACGCCCCGCTGTTCCGTGTATCATTGGTAGCGTTAAGCATGATTCTGCCGGCATTGATTCCGGGTGCCGCAGTGAGGGCCAGGCTGTCGCCTCCAGAGCTGTCGATATTACCGTAGTTCGTCAGGTACTCACCGGTGGCGTTTGTGATGCTCGGATCGATGTCGGCCGTGAGGTAAACGTTACCGCCGCTGCCCCCGCTTGCCGGTGTGGTTGCCGTCGTGAACACGCTGCCGCCACGGGTCGTTATCGCAGCCTCATTGATGACATCGCCGCCGGAATCATCTAAGAAGGTGTATGTTGTTGATGGTGGCGTTGGGACTATACCGTCCCAGACTTCGCCTACATCAACAACGCCAAGTGGACCGCCGTTACCGCCGGAATTCCCCTGACCGCCAGTGGTATTCATACTGGTGAAGCCGCGCAGCGCCAACCGGGGATTGGCGGGCGCTTTAACCGGATTTATCCCGAATAACGACTGGAGGAATCTGCCTGAGGCATCCTGTATGATGTTAACTCCGCCTCCATTGCCGCCGGAACCGGAACCCGAGGCGACGGCTGAGCCGCCGGTCGTCGTGATATTGCCGCTGATCTCCATGTCTCCTGCACCGACGTACACATCTCCGTCGATACCGGGAAGGCCATAAATTTCCACATCGCCGCCGTTGCCCCCGTTAAACGCACTCTTACTGGTGTCGCCGCCTTCAGTAGTAATATCGGCGTTGAATAAGAGAGCAGGACCCAGTTTCCAGACCGTGATCGCGCCGCCAGGACCGCCATGACCTCCGGCACCATCGCCGCCGCGACTGTTCAATGCACCGCTGTTGCGCATGGCAGCGACACCGTACGGGTCTGTTATGACAGCAGGGACGTGACCAGCGGTCAGCGCAATAGTGCCGCCGGCCCCGCCGCTAAGGCCATTGCCACCATGTGCTGACACGGTTCCTGAATTGTATAGATGGTCAAACGATGCATGGAGAACGATGCTCCCGCCGACACCTCCGGTCCCAACACCGCCGGCGCCGCCGGCGCTCGAGAGTGCACCGCTGTTTTCCAGAGCGGACAGACCCGCCAGAATGATGGGACCGCCGTCACTGCCGCTTCCGGAGGGATCGTCGCTGCCGATGGAGTAGAAATCCCCTTGATTATAGATCCATTGACCGGCTATCTCAATGCCGCCGCCGTCCTGGCCTGTCTGACCCGCGCTGGTGTCTACGAGCGAACCGGATGCACCGAAGTAGTTGTCGCAAGTAATGAATAAACCGACGCGCTGCGTGGCTACCGTATCGAGAGTCGTGATGGTGCCTCTATTATCGACATCGTTGGCGAACGAGACAAGCACTTCCGAGCCGATGCTGTTGAGCTCCAGAGTCACCGTGACGTCTGCTGCGACGCTGAGGCCGGTAACCGCCGGGTTTTCATCGCCAACGACCCCGTTAGCATCGGAAATTCGCAAATTAGTATCGATGTTAGTCAAATAGGGCGTTCCACTGGCCGGATCTGTCGCCCCTGGTAAAGAATTGTCAACGAAAAAAATGGTTGTGTTCTTGGTTATGCTGAGTGGTTTTATTCCGAGGTACGGCGTTGCCGTTGAAGCCGTGAAACTGGCATCCACGGTGCCGCTCGTGAGTACCTCGACGGCTCCGGTGCCGCCGAATTTCGCTATGTTGACAAAGCCCCCGCTACCGCCCGTACCGCTGGTATCGCCACCATTTCCGCCTGCAGTGTTTATTACATAGGCAGGTGGAGGTGTTCCTCCGCCGCCACCGCCGCAGGCCGGAAGTATCACAGCAGCGAGCAATGCAATCAGCATCCAATTTAGCATTTGTCTTTTTTTTGTAGCCATGACCCATTCCCCCTTATTGTTGTTACTTTTCTGCTTAAAAAAAATCCCAACCATTTCTTTCTCTCTTTCCTCCTCCTTCCTTAATTTAGAAATATTCTGCTGAATCAGGCTGATTCTCTCTTATTCCATCACGTACCATACTCATGGTTGTTTACATGAATATGTATGTGACGATGAGACCGGAACAAGACCAGGATATCGTTGTTGATCCTTCTGCCTCTCAGCGTGTCGTATTGCATGAGGACCGGTAAGGCCTGCCCAGCACTTACCGCTAAACATCATAAGAGCTATCCATCATGTCGTTTATCAAAATTATATTGCGATCTCCTGAAAAGTAAAGGTACTATTCACAAAGAATGAAAATGGTATTTTTCACCTTGCATGCACCGACTTCAAAATCACTACGTGTATGCACACCGCATGTTTCTTCTACGATGCGCAACTAACGAGAAGTAAAAAAGCCGAGCATACCAAAGGATTATCCTTCGGCAGCTCGGCCATCTTNNAAAGACCCGTAGCTTTCCGTCCCCTCCTCACGGAGAGTCAGGCTTTGTCGGGTGGATCGGTTAACGATACAATTTACCGTATAGTCTAGAGGGCATTCAGGCCTCTCATCATATTAGCCTTGATATGCGAGTCTCTTTCTCCTGTACACTGCAATAGTCATGACCAACCCGAAAAGCAATACCACTGTTACAACTGGATATTTGATCCCATAAACCACTGGAGTCAATGCCGCCCTCGTGGCTGCTCTCAATGTCTCATGCTCTGCAATGTAGTTCGCTATCGGCGGCGAGTAGGCGTAGTAGAGATTCACAAATGTTCTGCCGATAGAGTTCGTAAGTAAATACTCATCCCTGAACACCCGCAATACCGCAACCTCATCATCCAGGTAACTGCCGTAGGCTGCCGTGGCGATGAAACAGCCGCCGCCACCGGACGGCGGAGGTGCCGGTGCAGACAAGTCA
>DMKB01000243.1 GCA_003454665.1 Nitrospiraceae bacterium
CGTCGGCGCCGGACTCGAAGGCCTTCAGCATGTCGAGAATGTCCACGCGGCTGGCGCAGTGCACCGGTACGGCCTTTACGTTCTTCGGCACGTCGAAGCCCAGCACGCCAACGTGGTGCGTGCACATGAAGGCGACGATCATTGGTTCCTTGCGCTTCTGGTCAACCTTGCCGATGACCGTCGGGATCGTATTTCTGATCTCCCGCACGTCATAGCTCACCATGCTGATGGCCTCGCCGGGGCACTCAGGCGCGCAGAGGCCGCAGGCCTGGCAGTACTCGGGCCTGATCTCGGACCAGGCTTTCACGACCGGTGCACCATAGGGACAGATGCGCTGGCAGGTGAGGCAGGCCATGCACTTGTTCGGGTCCACCACGGCGCCGCCGCCGCAGCCGCGGCACCGTCCGGCTTCCTTGAGTGCTTCCTGTTCGTCGTAGCCGATCTCGAAATGCACCATGGTATCGCAGCGGACCTCGGGTGCGAGGTGCTTGATCTTCTGGCGCGGCTCTTGTGCTATTTTTTCCGCCAGATCAGCGGGCATCTGCTCGATTGTTTCTTTTTCCTGGACCGGAAGCTTGCCCTCGATGGCCTCGCCCTGGCAATAGAGATGCATGGCCAATGCAGAACGGTGGCCGTTCGCCACTGCCGCAATGGCAGAGCCCGGGCCGGTCACGACCTCGCCGGACAGGAACACTCCCTTGGCGCTGCTCATCTGCGTCTCGGGGTTCCACTCCACGCGGCCGCGCTCGTCGACCTTCACGGCGCTGTCCTTGAGGAATGATACATTCGACATCTGGCCGATGGTAATAATGATTGTGTCTGCTTCGAGTATCCTGGTCTCGCCTTCGTCGTAGGCGGGACTGAACCTGCCGTCGGCGTCGAAGACGGACTTGACCTTCTTCACTTCCAGGCCCTTCACAACATCGCCTTCACGCTTCACTGCCTTGGGACCCCAGCGGTGGTTGATGGTGATGCTCTCTTCGAGGGCCTCGTCCACTTCCCATTTCCAGGCCGGCATCTCTTCGGCGCTTTCGAGGCATGCCATGGAGACGTCCTTCACCCCAAGCCTGCGGGCTGTGCGCGCCACGTCCATGGCCACGTTCCCGCCGCCGATAACGAGCACGTTCTTGCCGAGCTTCGGCTTGCGGTCAAAGGCCACATCCTCGAGGAAGGGGATCGCGAGCAGCACATTGGGACCGTCCACTCCCGGAATGGGAATCGACCGGCTCAGGGACAGGCCGATGGCGATGAGAACGGCGTCGTGCTTCTTCGTGAGCTCGTCGAGCTTCACGTCCTTGCCGATCTCGCAGTTCGTCTTGACCTCGATGCCCTTCGAAATCACATCGTCAATGTCTTCTTTCAGCATTTCTCTCGGCAAACGGTAAGGCGGGATCGCAGAGGCGAGCATGCCGCCGAGCACGGGATGGCGTTCGTAGATCGTGACGCTGTAGCCGAAATTGGCGAGGTCGTTCGCCGCGGCAAGGCCGGAAGGACCGGAGCCGATGATGCCGATGCTCTTGCCCCGGGTCTGCTTGACGAGCTTCCGTTTGTTCCTGCGGTAGTCCAGGGACTTCTCGATGGCAAAACGCTTCAGATGCCGGACCGCCAGCGGCTCGTCCACGGCACAGCGCCGGCAGGCCTGCTCGCAGGGATGGTGGCAGATCAGGGAGCAGACCGAGGCCACGGGATTGGGCGCGGTGATCACCTCGAAGGCCTCGTTGTACCTGCCCTGGGCGATGAGCCCCACGTAGCCCTGCACGTCCGTGTGCGCCGGACAGGCCCCCCGGCAGGGCGAGTAAGGCCTCGTCTCCTTGATCTCGGCGCCGTAGGGTTTATAGGGTAGTATCGTTGTTTTTGTCTTGCTCAATGCCATGTAGTGCTCCTGCATTACTGACTTATTTTACACCCCGGAAACATAAAAAATCAAAAGGCGTCTCTCGCAGAGCTCGCAACGAACGCAGAGAAAAGCCAAGGACTTTAGACAGGATCAACAGGATGAGAATCAGGGTGGTGCTTCAATCTTTAGTCTTGTGTCTGATGTCTGTCATCTGTATTCTGTAATCCGTTGTCTCATGTCTGTTGTCTGTACTCTGTCCCTTGTCTACTGTCTATTGTCTTTCTTTACACCATCCCCGCGTGTATCTTCGCCGATTTAACGGTGTTCTTCATGAGCATCGTGATGGTCATCGGTCCGACGCCGCCCGGTACGGGCGTGATCGCTCCGGCAATCTCCTTGGCAGCGTCAAAGTCAACGTCCCCCCGGAGGATGGCCACCATCTTTCCTGTCTTCTCGCTCTTCTTCTCACCGACGCGGTTGACGCCAACGTCGATGACGCACGCGCCGGGCTTGATCCATTCGGGCTTCACGAGGCCCGGCACGCCTGCGGCAACAATCAGGATGTCCGCGCGCTTGCAGTGTTCCTCGAGGTTCTTCGTGCCCGTGTGCACGATCGTCACCGTGGCATTCGCTCCCTTGCCTTTCTGGAGCATGATGTTCGCGATGGGCTTGCCCACGATGTTCGAACGCCCCACCACCACGACCTCAGCGCCGGCCGTCTCGAAGCCAGCGCGCACGATCAGCTCCTGGATGCCCGCGGGTGTGCAGGGGAGGAACTTCGCCTCATTGCCGCCGATCATCAGCCTGCCGACATTCACCGGATGAAAGCCGTCCACGTCCTTATCCGGGTCGATGGCGTTCAGGACCTTCTTCTCGTCAATATGCTTCGGCAGGGGAAGCTGCACCAGGATACCGTGAATCTTCGTGTCCTTGTTGTATTTCTCGACGAGCTTCAGGAGATCTGCCTCGGCGAGGTCGTCGGGCTGGTCGTCCTGGATAGAATTGAAACCAATCTCATGGGCGGTCTTCTGCTTCCCCGTAACATAGCTTATCGAGGCGGGATTCTTGCCGACGAGGATGGTTACCAGCCCCGGCACGACACCCTTTTCCTTCATCTCCGCCACTTCTTTCTTCAGCTCTTCTCGTATCTGGGCGGCAATGTCCTTGCCGCTGATGATCGTTGCAGACATACTTCCTCCTTGGACTGTAGATTATTGGGTTTTCTTTATGAGCGAGAGCATTTCCTCTCGTGTCGACTGTCGCGTTCGGAACATTCCTCTGACCGCCGAGGTCACGGTCCGCGATCCCGGCTTCTTGATCCCCCGCATGCTCAGGCAGAGATGCTCCGCATCAATGATCACCATGGCGCCCTTCGGCTTCAACCGGTCCATGATCATGTCGGCAATCTGGACCGTCAGCCGCTCCTGTACCTGCGGCCGCTTGGCCATGACCTCAAGGGACTTCGCCAGCTCGCCGATGCCGACGATCCTCCCCTTCTCCGGGATATAGGCGATATGCGCCCTCCCGAAGAACGGCAGCAGGTGGTGCTCGCAGACCGAGTAGAAGGGGATGTCCTTCAGAAGCACCATCTCGTCGTGACTTTCGCCGGCGATCGGCTTGAGGAGTTTGGTGGTGTCGGCGGCAATGCCCGAGAATATCTCCCCGAACATCTCGGTCACGCGCAGCGGCGTGTCCTTGAGTCCCGGCCGTTCCGGGTCTTCGCCGATACCCTCGAGGATCAGCCGAACGCCCCTCTCTATCTTCTTATTATCCATAATGGGTGAATATCCAAACCACAAATCTCAAATCCCAAATAAATTTCAAACAGCAATGACCAACTATTTTGGCCTTTGGTTATTGGAACTAATTTGTGATTTGTTGTTTGCTATTTGAGATTTGCCTCTATAATTCTTTTCTCCGTCACGATCTTCTTCGCCGGGACATCGTGGGCGGAAACGGGAGCAAGCGGCACGATCTGCGCCTCGAAGGCAAGGGCCACGATCATCCCGCGGTACCCGGCGAGCAGCCGGTCGTAAAATCCCCCTCCATATCCCAGCCGGTTTCCCTGCTCGTCAAAGACGGCGCCGGGCATGATGACGATGTCAATCTCCCCGATGGTTGCCGGCGTCCCGTGCAGTGGTTCCGGGATCTCCCACGCACCGGGTTCGACATCCCGATCGAAATCCCCTATCGCAAACAGGGCCAGACCCTTTCCCTTTACCTTCGGCAGCACGACCTTTTTGCCGTCAACAAGGGCTCGCCGGATCATCTGCCCTGTTTCCACCTCGCTCCGGAAGGACGCATAGAAGAGCACCGTGGACGCGGCGCGAAACTCCGGAAGAGAAAACAGCCGCTCCTCGATCGTCCTGCTTTTTGCCCGGCGGGCATCAGGAGACAGTCTGAATCGTGATTCCAGCACCTGTTTTCTCAGCGTAGTTTTCAAGGCAAGGGTAAATGAACCACCGATACGGGCAAAAACTTACTTGGGGACGCGGATGTGCGCAGATCAACGCGGATTGAGGCTTTTTTCTCAAAAGCATTCCTGCCTTTTTCTTGATCCGCTTTTTCCGCTTCGCCTAGTCCCGCCCTGGCGGGATTGGTTATCCGTGTCCGGCTGTCTTTTTCCCGTCTTCTATTGTTTCAGCAACTGATCGAGGGCGCCTTTTATCTTCTTCGCCTCTTCCACTGCCGCAGGCGACTCGTCAAAGGGCGACGCGGCTTCAATGTCGGCCTGGACGACTTCCTCGGTATAGGACATGAAGCCGAGGAAGGTCATTCCCTCCAGATGGTTCCTGATGAAATCCCGGTCCGTGTCCCGCTTGAGCTTGTTGCCGACGACAAAGACTTCCTTGACGCCGAGGCCGTGGGCAAGGGACTCGATCTGCCTGGCCGTCTGCATGCTCCGTTGGCCCGGCTCGACGACCACGATGAACGCGTCGACGCTCCCGGCGGTGCCGCGGGTCAGGTGCTCGATGCCCGCTTCCATATCGAGAATGACCACTTCGTCCCGCGTCAGGATCAGGTGGCTCACCAGACGGCGGAGAAGAACGTTCTCCGGGCAATAGCAGCCCGAGGCGGCTTCTTTCGATTTCCCGACGACGAGCAGCCGCACCCCTTCGTGCTGGATACTGTACGCTTCCGGAATATCGTCCACCTTGGGATTGATGCGGAACATGCCGCCGGGCGTTCCCGGGCGCGCGCCGGTGCGCTCCTCGATCAGGTCCGCCTGCTCCGCCAGCGGGAGCGCGCGCGATGCGTCTTCCGGCGATATGCCGAGGGCGGAGGCCAGATTCGCATCGGGGTCGGCGTCAACAGCCAGAACCGTGCGTCCCTCCGATGCATACAGCCGTGACAAAAGGCCGGACAGCGTGGTTTTGCCGACGCCGCCCTTGCCGGTGATCGCTATTTTCAAAGAAAAAACCTCGCAAAAGAGTGTCGACTACAATAACAAATAGTGAACAGAAGTGTCAAGGTTTTTTTGTCGCCGGCTCGGCACGCTGGACCGGCAGGCGGGTCGCGGCAGGGCGGCAAACCCGATGGTTTTTTTCACCATTTTTCATCATGAATAGTTACATTTATAGTCACTTTATGCTATATATATAGGTAATGCAATTTTGGCCTGCTTATGCACAGCCAGGCGCTCCAGTACGCAGGAACACGTACCGGTGTCCACAGGAAAGACAACCCTCTGTTTAGAAAACCGCACACCGTTTCGATGATGGGCCGGCGCGATCCGGGCATCCCGGCACGGCGCTCGCCCGTGATCATCACGGTGCGGGCATGGATCTCTCAAGGGTACCTAACGGGGAGGCATATGGTTATCAAGAAAGAATGGGCATTCACGGTGCTCATGACAATCGGGGGCATTTTTGCCGGCTTCGCTATTGCGTCCTATTTCATATTCGTTATTAATCCGGGCTTAAGCCCCTATCTGCTGACCCTTGATGAAGTGCATGATGCTGAACTCATGATGCAGCGGGTCGGCTGGATAACGGACCACCTCAGATGCATTTTTGCCACGACGGCCTTCCTGGCAATACTCGGATTTATATCCCTCCTGTCCAATTTGAACAGTCACATCACCAGAACCCTCTTCAAGGACAAAAAAAGAACGCAAAAGTTCATCGCAATGGTGGGGCTGGAAGTCGTCCTCATCTATCTTCTCTTTGCCCTTGATATTATCGTGCCGATGGACAATCTCCTTAAATTGTACGGCGGCGAGGATGTCTCAAGAATCCTCCTGGTCGTAAAATTTTCGTCTATCTTTCTGATCGGCGGCCTCTTCTGGATTGTCGCGGGGGAGATGGGATGGGCGGGCGACTTCTCTTCATGGACCATGGACGTGAAAGCCCGAAAGCGGGACCTGACGACCGGTTTTCTCCTGGGCGGCGTCATTGGTCTTGCCGGCGCCCAACTGTACGTGGTGAACGACTGGGTCTTCCGGGAGTATTTTATCCTTGTTTCCGCGGTGCTGGATAAATCGTCCCAGGCCTCGTTCACGGGCATCCAGCTCATAACGCATGAGCTGATGCTTATGACCGGCCTGTCCGTGGGCATCATGGCCGGACTGGTCGTGGCCCTTGCGCCGGTCTATCGGGACACGAAGGCCAGGCTGTACCGGCTCATCTACCCGGGGGCCCTGCTTCTCATCGGCGGCATGATCGTCCTGCCGACCTATAATCATGCCGTGAATACCTATGATTTCGGCAAAGACGACCTCGTTGCGGCGGCCGGCATTCCTGACACGGCGTCACGGAGCAGGACGGTCCTGTTCATCAGGAAAAACAATAGAGTGGCCGTGCAGGAATGGCCCCTCCAGGTGGAATACTACACCACTGCCGCGACCCATGCGATGGCGGTGTCCTATAAGAACCTGGGCAGGATTAAACAGTATCTTGATCAACACAAGGAGGGCTCGGTATTTCAGTACGCAGCGCAAGAGACCCTCTACAAGGGCTATTTTGTGCTCTGGGACACGCGGAGGGCGCTGGAACGGCAGTACCTCAGTGCGCAGCGCATGATCGTGCTCCGCATGATGTTGCTGTCCCGTATGCCTGCTCTGCCCGTCACCTCGATGAATGTCGCCTATCTGAACAGTTTTACCGATGAAGGGGAATGGCAGGCAGGGGCGGAAGCGGCCATTGATGCGGCAAAGGGATTTGTCCATTTCGGCAGGATGAAGCAGGCACGGAAGTGGATTGCCCGGGCGAAAGAACTGAACGCGGACCCCGCTGCTGTGGCGAGCGTCAAAATGCCGAAAAAAAGTATACTAACCACCGGGGTGATTTTCGGCAGGATCACGGTAAACGACAGCCCTCTGCAGAACGCCCGGGTAGGCCTTTTTACGGGGACCTTCGATTCGCCTACCCTGACGCACTGGGAGCTGGCCACAAGAATACTGGATGTCCGAAAACTAAGTATAAACGGTGAATTTACCTTCGGCAACCTCGGCCATGGCGAATACTCCGTCGCGATCATGACCGAGACCGCGACAATCCCTTTCGACATCCCGTTAAAGAGCATTACCATTCCAGGCTTGCCCAGCGTGATAAAGATAAACACCATGCTCCCGGCCGTGGATTTGGGCACCATGGACATCGTCTTTTAGTTACTGAAGAATCAAATTCTACCCAAAATGGGTAGAAAATATTGTCGAAAGTCATAAAAACCTAACAAAAAGTGTCTATATGACGTTTTCTGAGCTGTCAATTTTTAAAAATTTGCACTTTTCAATTTCCAATTTTCAATTCCGCTTTACGCGGGTTAGGGAACATGGAATTCAGAAGACTGAAAAACCGGTTGATCGCCAAGGTGATCACGCGCTTCCCGTCACTGGCAAAGGGATTTATCGAGTCCTTTGCCCCCTGGGAGTCCGAGGACGTTCCCTGGACCGCGGTGAAGAAATCCCTTGCCGACATGACCGTCGCCGTCGTCACGACGGCCGGCGTGCACCACAAGGACCAGAAACCCTTTAACATGGTGGACCCTGACGGCGATCCGGTGTACCGGATCATCGACGGCACCCGGCCCCTCTCCACCCTCATGATCACCCACGACTATTACGACCACAAGGACGCCGACCGCGACATCAATATCGTCTTTCCCGTCGAACGGCTGCGCGAGTTCGCAGAAGAAGGCATTATGGGAAAACTGGCGGACCGGCATTACAGCTTCATGGGGCATATCATCGGCCGGCATATCGCCGCCCTGATCGACCACGAGGCCCCCCGGGTGGCAAAGCGGCTGCGGAAGGACAAGGTGGACGCCGTGATCCTCACCCCGGGGTGAGGCATATGCAATCAGTCCGTGGGACTGATACAGCGCGAGATCGAGCGGGTGGGAATTCCTACTGTCGGCATATCCATCGTGCGGGAGTTTTCGGCTAAAGTGAAGCCTCCCCGCACCGTGTTCCTCCGGTGGCCCTTCGGTCATCCCCTCGGCGAGCCCTCCAACATCGCCCAGCAGCGGACCGTCCTGGCCGAGGCCCTCCAGGCCCTGTACAGGATCGACACTCCGGGCGGGATCACTGACCTTCCTTATCGGTGGCGGAGAGAGACGTATGACGGCAAGGTTGTCAAGGAACTGCTTAGTGACAGCAGGAGTCACTAGTCAGGAGCCAGGAGCCAGGAGCCAGGAGCCAGGAGCCAGGAGCCAGAAAAAGGATAACAGATTGCAGGAACAAGCGATCAGGAATCAGTAGACAGAAAGCAGGAGTCAGGAGACAGAATACAGATGACAGACATGAGACAGCAGACTAGAGACAAAAGACGACAGGCAGCCTGCATCTAGCGTCTGCCTACTGTTATCTTTTTGTTGTTAGCTGTAGTCTGTCTTCTCTTGTCTACCCGTCTGTTATCTGTCCTCTCCGGCATCTTGCATCCGGCATCAGAAAAAAACTTCATCCTGCCTGGGGCCTTTAGGCTATTAAACCCGTCTAAATTCTTTGGCCTTTCTCTGCGTTCGTTTTAACCCCTTCTAAATTCTTTGGCATTTCGTTGCGTTCGCTGCGAGCGTTGCGAGAGACGCCTTTGATTCTGGTTTTTCTTTCTCCGGCAGTAGACAGAATTCAGACGACAGGCATCAGACAACAGACTCAAGACAGAATATCCCAGATTACAGTTTCACTTCGCTTCTCATCCTGCCTGTGGCCTTTAGGCTATTAATCCTGCCCAAATTCTTTTGCCGTTCTTTGCCGTTCTTTGCGGCTTTGCGCGAGACGCCGTTTATGTTGGCTTTGCTTTCTCCGTCAGGACAAAACCCCAAATAAAAAGGGGGCCGTGATCGGCCCCCGAAGGTACATTAAGGTATCTGCAAATACGATTAAGAAACCATTAGAATGCAAGCTGCAGCATGGTGGTTATGGTCATGAAATCCTCGACTGTTGCTGTTTCCGTTTCGAAGTCGGTGTTGGCATATTCAAGAGATACTCTCGCTGCCTCGCCGTTTATCAGGTAGTTCAGACCGCCGGCTATCCAGTCGATCTTCTGGTCAGTCACGCCGTCTAAGCTGGCAAAATTCCACTGCTCATACCGCACAAAGGGCTGGATCTGGCCGGGGCCGATATTGCTCCTGTGCAGATAGGCTGCCTTGGCATACCACCCGTCCTTCTGGCCGGCGATACCGGTGCTTTCCGGGTCCGGGCTGCTGCCCAGGTAGGCATCATCATAGTCCGTCAGCAGGTACGCTCCTGATGCTGTGACCGTGCCGGTGGTGCCGAGGGGAAACTCGAGGAACACGTCACCCGTGTAGGCCGTGTAGTCCTTGCTGTCCGTTGCGCCACCGGCGAACACAGCGTCGGCTTCAAACTGGGCGCCGCCGCCGATGGTCAGGACAATCTTGTCCCCGAGGTAGGTCCCGCTGTAATTGTACCCGTCTTCAGGGTCGAGGAGGGCGAGATGGGCACGCGCTGTATAGCGGAAGGAGCTGCTCGGCGTCACGGGCCCGACCGTGCTCTCATGACCATCCATGATCGCGAACTTGTACTGCACTTTTTTACTCAGAAGATTCCCCCAGAAGAGCAGGCCCATGTCCCGGGTGCCCTTGGATGCCGTATTGACGAAGAGGGAACGGTCTACACTGATCTGGCTGAAGCACTTCTCCTGTATTTCCCTGACGAAGGGCACCTTCGTGCGGCCCACGGTGACCTTGAAGCCTTCCGAGAGATCCACCACCGCGAAGGCATCGAGGACGGACAGATTCGTGGCAGGCTGTGCTGAAACTTCCAGCGGCAGGATGGTCCGGTCTCCGATGTGTTCATACGTTAATGCATATCCCAGAGTCTTCGTTGCCTGGCCCGTCAAACTGAGCCTGTTTCTCCTGAAATAGAAGTCCGACGTGGACTTCGTGCCGCTGGCGCCGGAACCGGTATCCCGCCACTGTCCGTAGAACTGCATCAGGTAATTGATCGTGAGGCTGGCGTCGCCAATGCCCTTGATCGTCACTCCCGGCACTTTGTCCAGGCAGGACAGCTTCACTTCAGCCTGCGAAGTGTTCTCGAAACCGAGGCCAAACAGAAAAAACCCAGACAGAACAACGAGCACACTCTTTTTCATCATCGCCTCCTTATTGGTTTATGGAAAATGCAATGCTCCGCAATCAGCGTTTCATGTGCCCTAACATCCGCCGGCACCGCCGCCTCCGGCGCCGCCGCCGGAACCAGTACTCATGTATCTGGCGTCTTCATCCTCGATCTCATTGACTGAAGCGTCAAAAGACAGGGGAGCAACAAAATCCGGTAAAAAACTATACGGAACAGCGTAAGTTATCGGAAAAGTGCTGCGCGTAGGAATATCCGTCCTCCACGGAGAATTTACATCGAGACCAACGGCCAGCGCATTGGCCGGCCTTGTTCCGTGGACGACCTGATTTTCATCGGCCATCTGTCCCCACTGCAGCCATCCGCCGTCATAATAGTACGCCGGCCAGCCGAGCATGCCGTCAATGGCAAAAAACAACGGCACTGCGAAGAGGCCGGAGTTACAATAAACAATGTGGTTCATTGTGCTGCCGCCACCTATAGGTCCTGCTGTAAGATTCGTGGTAATAGTGCCAGCGGTCTGGAAGTGGAAGCTATCAGACTGAACATTAGGATTATAGGTAAACTGCTTAGCGCCAAAAATACCGGGAGGACTGACGGTTGCAACAGCGCCGGTATGAAATGAGGCATAGTTGATTGGGTCAACGCCCTGCAGTATTACGTTATTCGGGCTTTGCTCATCCACAATCTCTATCATCTCCGGAAAGGATATCCTGAGATCAGCACGCAGGGAAGCATTCCGCGTCACACTGTAACCGGAGTTGACCGGCGGTGGTACAACTGCATCAGTGCTTAATGGATAAGCCTGCCACTCAGCCAGCGTTCCGTCCATGACTTTCAGCCTGCTCTTCGGGAACCCCCAGTACCGGAATGAAAAGTACGCATAGGTAGCGGTGTGTGCGTTCCTCTGGGAGACAAAAACAATGGTGGTATTCGGCCCAATTCCGGTCCTCTGGATAAGGGCATCCATCATCGCACCGTCAGCTACCATATAGCCTTGATATACTCCGACTCCTTCGGTTCGTGTTGCAATGACTTCGCTTCTTGTGACGCAATAGGAGCCCGAGATATGTGCCGATGCATAGGCAGTACAATTATTATCCACTTGAAGAATCACCACGTTGTTATACCCCGAACCGTTCACCAGACCGGCGGTCATCCAGCCGTCGAGAATTGCCTCATCGATCAGGGCAGGCGTCGTTGCGAGTGCGGCCGGGGTGTTGTAATCCACGCCGCAGCCGCCGAAGAGTCCGAAGGTGAAACCGAGGGCCACCAGAACCAGAACGACGGACAGCCAGGCTTTTTTACTCTGTATTAATTTTCTGACAGGCATTGTTAATACCTCCTTGGGGTATGCCGGAAGGTACGCTTCCTGAGCACACTATGTTGCAACTTTTTTCCTACACTGTGTAAAATTATAGAATAAATATATCTAATGTCAAGGTTTGCCCCGAAAAAACACGGGAAAAACCTGCTTCTAGAATTATAATTAGCAACTGTTGTGCGTCATCTCCCCGCATTTTAAAAAAGCACGGAGAGCAGGCAATTGGTCGATCCATCCATCGGTCGGCCGTCGGCCAACGGGCAGGTGAGGCAGGGAACCTGCCCGCGATAGTCCATACTACGCGCCAGTGACCCGGTCGTGAAGCGCAGCAATTGCCGAATGCTGCTACTACTTCACCACGGGATAGCCTGCCTTCTTCCACGTTATGAGGCCGTCGTCGAGGTAGAGGGCGTTCTTATACCCGATCTCGTTCAGCGACTTGGCCGCCAGGGGCGATCTCGTCACAAAATCGCAGTACACAACGATCTTGGTGTTCTTGTCGGGAACGGTCTTCTGCATGTAGTATTCCATCAGCCGCCGCGACATGTTGATCGCCCGGGACATATTGATCGCGCCGTTGATGTGCCCCTCGATGAAGCCTTTCCTGACCCGCACGTCGAGGAAGACCACCTTTGCCTTGGTATCGAGCATCTTCTTCGCGTCATGGATGGAAACGGCCTTTGTCACGGCCTTGGCCTCTTTCAGGAGCTGGTCTTGGCCCTTCCCCGCCGCCTGGACCGAAATGGCAACGGACAAAACACTGAACACCGCTAACACTGTAATAACCTTGATACCGATCTTCATACTCTGTACCTCCCTTCAGTACTTCTCATAATCATATGCTTTCGCCTGGTGGAGCCCCTCCAGTCCCGCTTATAGCGGGACCGCGGGGTCAGCCCCTTCCCGGGTTCCAGGTAACTTCTTTCATAATTATCTCCACCATATCATAGAGTGGTACGACGCTGTCGACAATGCCCTGCTCGATGGCGGACTTGGGCATGCCGTACACGATGCTGGTCTCCTCACTCTCGGCAATGGTCTTGCCGAATGCTTCCTTGATGGCCCGCATGCCCACGGCGCCGTCGCTTCCCATGCCCGTGAGGAGAACGCCGAGGCTCTTTCTTCCGCACGTCCTGGCCACGGACTCCATCATAACGTCCACCGAGGGCCGATGAAGGGCCTCGGCAGGCTCGTCGTCGAGATGAACAACAAACTGTCCGTTTCTCCTCTGGAGTTTCAAATGCTGCCCTGCCGGGGCAACGAGGACCCTGCCCGGTTCCACGATATCTCCGGCAACAGCCTCCGTGACCAGGAGCGAGCTCATCCCATTGAGTCGTTCGGCAAGGGTCCGGGTAAACCCGGGCGGCATATGCTGCACAACGATTACACCGGCTGAAAAATCAGAGGGTAGCCGCGGGATGATGGCCTGAAGCGCCGGAGGCCCCCCCGTGGACGTCCCGATGGCAAGAACGGCAACGCGGGGTGAAACGATAACACGTCTCGGCGGCGGTTTCTTGAGAGGCAATCCTTCATAAGGAAGGATCGGGGGAGGCTCGGGGATGTGCTCCCGCTTCTTCCCGATATCGATGCCCGCTATGGTCCGGACCTTCGTGATTAATTCTCCCCCGAGGAAGGTAATGTTCATCGAGGACTCGACGCGCGTCTTGTCGATAAAATCGACGGCGCCGAGTTCAAGGGCCTTGATCGTTACTTCCGCGCCTTCCTGCGTGAGGGAAGAGAGCATCAGCACGGGCGTGGGACATTCGCGCATGATCCGCTCGAGGGCCGTCAGGCCGTCCATCCCGGCCATCTGAACGTCCATCGTAACGATGTCCGGACGCAGGGCGACGACCTTTTCAAGGGCCTCCCGGCCGTCGGCGGCGGCATCGAGCACTTCAATGTCCGGCGCAAGAGACAGCATGCGCTTGATGGCCTTGCGCATGAAGGCCGAATCATCTACGATGAGTACGCGTATTGTTTTTATTTTCATCTTCATGCTCAAATGTCCGTAGTTCCGGAATGCGCCTCTCTCCGTGTCATGCAAATTCGCTTCCTGCTGTCATGGTCCTGCAGTACCCTTCCCTATCGATGCACAATGCGCTCCACGAAGCCGGCGTCCTCGCTCTTCAGCGCCGCTGGTACACGACCGCCCCCTCCAGCCGGACGGGAGAAAACTCGGTCTGTACGCGGCACAGGGATTCCGAATGTCCAAGAAGGAGGTATCCGGAAGGCATAAGGAGCTGGTGTAAATTCTTCGCGGCCTTTTCGACCGATTGATCGGTGAAATAGATAAGGAGATTCCTGCAGAAGATTATATCAAATCTTCCGGCATCGTCAACATCAAGTACGTTCCCCTGCCGGAAATCCACCATGCTCCGAATCGTGTCATCGACCACAAAGGAATCGCCTTTCTGCGTAAAGTATTTCCGCACGAGCCCGTTTTCCACCCCCCGGAACGAGCGCGCGGCATACCGTGCCTGCCTGCCCCGGTCCAGCGCGTCCGCATCGAGGTCCATACCGAGGACCTCTACTGAACAGCCCCGCGCGCGGGCGCCGGCCTCCTCGATCAGCATGGCAATGGTATACACTTCCTCGCCGCTCGAACAGCCGGCGGAGAGGATCCTGATTTTCTTCTGCTTCCCCTTCAGCCTTCGCTCTATTGCTTCCGGCACCAGCTGTTCCACAAAGGTCTTCAGCTGTTCATTCTCTCTGAAGAAATACGTTTCGTTATTCGTCAACTGTGACACGAGCTTGTTGAGCACTTCCCCATTTCCCTGTCCCTTTCTAATATGGTTGTAGTACTCGCCGAGGGATCGAAAGCCGCTCGCCGCCGCCAGGGGAGAGAGCCGGTGGTGAAGCACGTTCAGCCGGTCGTCATCATAGTGAAGCCCCAGGCGTTCCGAGATATGGTCCCGGAGAGGAAGAATTCCGGCGGGATCGTAAGCAAAGGGAGATTTTATGCCCACCGTTGCCGTGCCGTACGCTTCGAGGGCCTTTTTTTCCGCCTCGTAGAGTGCGCCGGCAGTGTCCGAGAGCATCCGGGCTATGGCCTCGCGCGACTCGTCGGTATTAAACCGGGCAAGGGCAAGGGCCGCCTCCACGCGCACATCCTCGGCCGGATCGGCAAGAAGGGGGAGTATCGTCTTCATGCTCCGCTCCGTGCCGATGCCGGACAGCGCGGCTGCCGCGGCCCTGCGGACGAGGGGATCAGAGTCCCTGCTGTAGCTTTCCAGGTCGTTCAGGGCGCCTTCGCCGCCGATCCTGATGATGGCCTCCAGGGCGTCCTCCCGCACTTCCCGGTCACGCAGGAGTTCGGTCAGGGACGATGATGCGTTCGCAATCCGGAAACAGCCGAGGGCTATTGCCGCATTTCTTCGGGCCTTCAGGCTCTCTGATTTCAGGGTGTCTATCAGCATCCCCGTTGCCTTTGCGCTTACCGCTGCAGACGATCCCCGCTCGGGATGGCGCGACAGCACTCCGGCCACGGCTTCGAGCGCCCACTCCCGGAGAGACGATTCTTCGTCTTCCAGAAAGGGAATGAGCCGGTCAAGGGCCGCAGGATCGCCGATCTTGCCCAGCGCCTGAATAGCAGGCACATTCGCGCCCGGCATGTCGAGGAGGCCGACGAGGGCCGGCACGGCCCGGGCGTCACCCAGGTCGCCGAGGGCCGCGGCAGCCGGAAACTGCAGCCACATGTCCGTATGGAGAACATCGATCAGGGGCTCCACGGCCCGGGGATCTTTTATCTTGCCCAGGGATTCAGCCGCGCCGTGCTTCACGTTCAGGTCCGGGTCCGCCAGGGCCCCGATAAGCGCCGGAACGCCATCCCGGTCCTTGATATTTCCCAGGATCACCGTCGCGAACGTGCGGACCTCTTCATCATCATCTCGCAGCAGCGAAGTGAGCGGCGCCAGTGATCGTTTTCCGAGTCCGGCGTATAATTCCATTGACGCATTTCGCAGAGCGGCGTTTTCATCATCTTTCAGGGCCTGTTCCAGAACCGGATACACCAGGGCGTCCGTCTTCTCCCGGAAAATCGAGACGATCTTTTCTTTGCCCGCCCACTCGCGTTCGTAGAAAACCGCCAGAATGGACGCAAGGGCGTCGGGCGTGGATCGGGCGGCAAGGGCGTTCACGTCCTTCAGCCATCCGGGAAAATCCGTATCGCTCTTTGCCCCGTATGATATGGTGTCTGGTTGTATGCTCACTACTCCTCCGCCTTTCGGTAATAAATACTTTCACCCTCCTCGACAATCTCGAGGGGGTGTTCATACAGGTGCAGCACCTCGCCCTCGCCGGTAAAGAGGTATCCGCCCGGCCTGAGGCAGTCTGAAAGGGCGCTCACCAGGCCCTGCTGGGCCGGCAGATCAAAATAGATCATTACATTTCTGCAAAAAATGATGTCAAAATAATTTTTGAATGATTCCATCCGGGGAAGGTCCCGCAGGTTCAGTACCTGAAAGTCCGTTATCTCCTTCACCTCATCGGCGACCCAGACCTCGCTTGCCGCCCGCGGCTCCAGATACCGCTCGATCATCTGGGGCGGGGTTTTTCCCAGGCGCATGCGCTCGTACCTGCCCGTCTTCGCGACCTCGATCCCCTCCCGATTGATATCCGTACCCAACACCCGGATGTCCCAGGCCTTGGCGTATCGTATGGTAGCCAGTATCTGCATGGCGAGTGAGTAGGTCTCCTGACCGCTGGCGCACCCCGCGGACCACACCCGGAGATTCGTGCGATACGACTCTCCCCGGGAGAGGGCCTTCATGGCTCTTTTTCCCTCCCCGTTGATGATTTCGGGCAGCACGCGCCCCCGCAGTACGTCAAATTGCTCGGGCATTCTGAAAAAATAGGTCTCTCTCGTCGTGATCAGTGATATCAGCCGTTCGAATTCCCCGTCCTTCGTGCTGATCGCCCGGTAATAGTCTTCGAATGACCGGTGTTGTCCCTCCTTGGCGTGCTGCGTGAACCAGCGCCGCAACTGGGATTCACGGCCACGGGGAAAGGACAGATGGCACCGGTCGTACACCAACGCCTTGAGGGCGCTTATGTTTTCAGCGGTCAATTCCATGCCGGCCATTCCCCGTCTTCGGTGCTCATCATGCGTCACAGCCACAAAAGAGTTTTCCATCCCGACCACTTCCTCACGAGCGGACACGTCATGAGTGCCCTGTTTCCGCTCTCCGCCCTGCAACTAATCATCGGTTCTGAACAGACTCACGGCGCGCTTGAGCCGCTCCGCCTGGTCAATCATGTCTTCCGACGCCTTGGCCATCTGCTCCACGGCCACGAGGTTCTCCCGGGCGATGGAGTTGATGTTCTCCGTGGACTTCACCACCAGGTCGCCGCCCCGCTTCTGCTCCGACGTGGCAACCGTCACCTGCTGCGTCATATGGTTCATGCTGTCCACGGCCCCGGTGATCTGCTTGCTCCCGGCAGCCTGCTCACGGGCGGCCTGGCTCACTTCCTGCATGATGCGGTTCATGCCCTCAACGGCGTTCCGGATCTGCCGGCCGCCGGCCGCCTGCTCGCGAACGGACTTGGCCACC
>DMKB01000014.1 GCA_003454665.1 Nitrospiraceae bacterium
TGAGAATAATCCTTAAAGGCTTTCTGCCCCTTCTTGGCCATCATCACCGCGTTGCCGGAAAGCCAGAGATTTACCTTGTGTCCCTTTTCAACCGCGGCCTCTCCAAGCTTGAAAGCAAAATCAAGCGACATGGATCCGACCAGTGAAGGGAAAATACCCATTGTCAAGTCACCCATGATAACCTCCTTATGCTGAATTCATGAGGGCCGATGGACGATCACTTCGTTAGGACGACAGACGATTTTGTTCTAGCTTTTATCGTCCCTCTTCCCTCGTCCTTCTTCCCTCGATATTTACTACAACCATGCCGTCTTTTCGTAATCCTTCATGATAAGGTCGACGATGTCGCCGTAGCTCACGACCTTCACCTTGGAATTCACCTTATCAGCGGCATATCCCCTGCAGTCAAGGTCGTCGGAAAGGGCGTAGAATTTCGCTCCCTTCGTCGCCAGGACCGGGGAATCTTTTTTGCCCTCTTTCACCACGGCGTGGTAAATGCCGTTTCCCACGAGGACAATACCCATCGTATCGGCCTTCAAGCGTTCGAGCGTGTCTTCGGTCCTCCGCCAGTCGCTTAAGAATACCAGTAGCTTCATGTTCTCACCTCCCTGGAGCGTGCAGTAAAAGTATAAAAAAACAGGGGATAAGTTAATCAACTATCCCCTCTCGGTGCCCGTTACAACTCGGATATGGTGATCGCCGCCTGCGGACAGTTTTCCACGCAGGTTTCGCAATTGATACACTCGTTCATGTTCGCCGGCTCAGCCTTGCCGTCAGCCAGCTCGAACACCGCCTGAGGACAGACATTCACACAGGAACCGTCTCCATCACACTTTTCTTTATTTACCGTTACCATGTACATGAGTGACACCGTCCTCTTCTTCGCAAATTCTCGTGGTAGCAACCGCGACCAATACGATCGTATTCTTTCCGCGCAGGCCATCAGGCAGCACGGTGGCGTACTACCGCCGTTACCGATCGTGTCGGGCAGTCGTTCGTAAGGCTCAGGATGCAGCGGATTCCCCGTATTGCCGTGCGCGTCGAATCTGCTGGAAGGGAAATCGCTGCCCCCGGAGACCGTGGAAGAGGGCCTCTGCGGGGGCGTCAGGAATGTCGTGTCTTTGTGATCAGTGCGTTATACGCAGCCGGTCGGCTTCGGAAGTCCTGCGATCTTACAGGCCTGCTTTGCCGGACCGCCGGGATAGAGCTCGTACAGATACTTCGTGTTTCCCTTGTCCGCGCCGAGCTTTTTGCCAAGCTCTTTCACCAGGATTTTGATCATGGGAGCGATCTGGTACTGGTTGTAATACTCGCGGAGGAAGTTCACCACTTCCCAGTGTTGGTCGGACATGTCGATCCCTTCCACCTCTGCGAAGTATTTCGCGACGTCCTCACTCCAGTCGTCAAGGTTGGCAAGAAAGCCGTCCTCATCCACTTCAATCGTCTTGCCCTTAACATCAATATTCGGCATTGTTCCATTTCCCCTTTCTTGAAATAGTATACATACGGGACACCGTCATGAGCACCCCGGGTTCTGCCATGCCCGCTTAAGTAATAAGATAATTGATAATTCCAGCCGGCCGAACAACGCCGGTATCTGCTCTTCAGGCCGTCTGGGCCCTGGGCTTTATCAGATACAGTTTGCCCCGTCCGTCCCCAAACCCCGTGCTGACACCTTTTGACTGGTGCGTTCGCCAGTCGTAGCTCAGGATTACTTCTTCGTAATCCTCGTCTGCGACGAGTTCCATCGCGTCCTTCGACAGCGTTTCCGCGGCCAGGCCGAGGGCGAGCAGCATGATCTCCCCCAGGTTCTTGCCCGTTGTATCAGAAAGATAGATCGCCCCGCATTCGCATTTCCCCCCGTCGGCCTTTTCAAAGGGGCTTATCGTCATCCCGACGGGCCGTGGGAGAGGACGTTTACAGAATGGGCAGTGCAACTCCTTGCCTTCTCGCTGACCCGTTCTCACGCCCTGTCCCGCCTCTTTCTTTCCTTGTTGCTCCGAGCCTTGTTCACCATGCCCCGTGCCCACTCCGGCGTGCCGAGGGCATGCACATGGGTATAGGCAGCCAGTACATTTTTATAGATAATGCCGTCGACCTTGCCGTCCAGCCCCCTGCCCCGCTTCATACGGAAGGCGGAGTCGGGCAGTTCATCAAGGTTGACAATATGTGAATAATGAAACTCATGTCCGCGGAGCGTCACACCGGCGTCAAAAAAGGGGGTTTGCTTCTCCACTTCCAGCACCGTATACCCGTGGGCCTGCGGCTTCCCTTCGAGCACGAAATCCAGGGGAAGCACCCCGGTCATGGGGTAGGTCTTCTGTCCCGTCACGAGGCTCCTGCCGAGGTAGATCAGTCCGCCGCACTCGGCATAGACGGGCAATCCCTCGTCCACGGCAGCTCTGAGAGACCGGCCAAATCCTTCATTCGCCGCCAGCTCTGCCGCCTGGGTCTCGGGAAAGCCCCCGCCGATGTAGAGGGCATCTATGTCCAGCAGATCCCTGTCTTTCAGCGCATTAATCGGAATGATTCGCGCGCCCTGGTGTTCGAGGGCCTCCAGGTTGTCAGGATAGTAGAACTGAAATGCGCTATCCTGGATCACCCCTATCGTCACCTCGGGTTCTGCATGACCGGCGTCTGCCGGCAGATCAGCGACTTCCCAGCGAGGGGCGTTGTTTGCAATATTCCAAAGACCGTCTGTGTCCAGATACTGCTCTGCCACCGACGTTGCGGCTTGGATCGCTGTATCGACGTCGGGATGCTCATGATGGGGCGTGAGGCCCATATGCCGCTCGGGAAATTCCCCATGCCCCAGTCTCGGCACCGCACCGACGACGGGCAGCCCGCTCGTTTGCTCAATAGCGTTTCTGACGACCTTTTCGTGCCGGCCTGGTGAAACGTTGTTCAGGATCACGCCGCCGATATCCGTTGCCCTGTCATACTGCTGGCACCCGAGCACGAGTGCCGCCACCGTTCCCGTTGCCTTGGTACAGTCGGCGATAAGCACAACCGGCGCCTTCAGCAGCTTCGCCAGGCGGGCGGTGCTGTACGTTCCCGATTCGTCTACGCCGTCGTAAAGTCCCCGGTTTCCCTCGATCACGGCTGCACCGGCCCTCGCCGTGTGCCGGGCGAAAGACCTCCGGATGACCTCTTCTTCCATGAGAAAGGGGTCAAGATTATAGCATTGTCTCCCGGCTGCCGCTCCAAGCCACCCGGCGTCTATAAAATCGGGACCTTTCTTAAATACTGCTACGTTCCTGCCCCGTTTCCGCCATGCAGCGGTAATGCCGATGGCCAGGGTTGTTTTTCCCGACCCGCCGCGCATGGCCGAAAGCACCAGCCTCGGGACTGCCTGCATTAAGGATTCGCCGAACCTTCCTTATGCGGTACTTCGATGAAGCTGCCGCCGAAATAAGAATAGACCAGCTTGGCGCCGTCGACGAGCTCGCGGATCGCTGCCTTGATTTCCGCCCGACTTGCTCCCTCGGCCTCCATGGCCTTGGTGATGTCTCCGGCCTTCATCTTTTTCTTTCCCATGTTCTTTTCGACCAGATCGTATATCTTCTGCTGCAGTTCTTCGGGGCTCATATGCGCTCCTCCGATTCTTTACTTATAATTGTCGCATCAAAATCCGGCCCCGGAACACCCGGGGCCGGACACGGAATACCGTATTACTCCCACTTGAAGGTCGGAGTCATCTTGAAGGTCTCGCGGGCAAAGGTGAAATCGTCGATGTGCTGGTACGTGAACGGAATACCCGTGAGCTTGAAGAAGCGCTCCCAGCCGACCCGCTCGATCCACTCGCCCATCCGCTCGTGCTTGATGGCGTTCTTTGCGTAGACCTCGACGAGATGCTTCACCGCCTTGACAGTTTCGGGCCAGCGCGGCGGATTGTTCGGCAGGAACGGAATGGCCAGCTTGGACATGCGGGGCACGCCGCGGGCGTTCGATACTTTGCCGCCCACCCAGATGGAGATACCGTCACCATGACCGTCGGCGATCGGAAGGGAAGGACACATGGTGTAGCAGTTGCCGCAG
>DMKB01000328.1:0-439 GCA_003454665.1 Nitrospiraceae bacterium
ATTCCCGCCTGCGGCATGTATCACAAAATAACCATCTTCGACCTTATAGTGCCGAGAGTACTTGCAGGAGAGAAAATCGGGAGGAAGGAACTGGCTGAACTTGGGTATGGTGGCCTCTGCCAGAATTGTACATCCTGCAGTTATCCCGCCTGCTCCTTCGGGAAAGTGTAGGTTAACGGATCAACCGGCTAAACCGGTGCGCAGAGAAGCATCGGGGGGACTTCCGTTTCAATTAAGAACTTCAGAATATTTTCTGACGAGAGCAAAACATCCTTTACGCCACCGAGTTCACAAAGAGAAGTTTAACCACGAAGTTCACGAAGCACATGAAGAAGAGGTCGAAAATACCATCCGAACATATCCGTGTTACTTATGGGCTATCATCTCTAACGGGGTGAACCCGTGTCTAAATTGCATTTTTCTCCGTGATCTCTGTGTT
>DMKB01000328.1:457-3360 GCA_003454665.1 Nitrospiraceae bacterium
CAAGTGGCCGCTCTTGACTTTAGGTCATCTGCGGCAAAAGAGGTAAACAATTTTATGCTCCTCTTCGTAAGTAGTGAGACGGGCGTTTTACTTCTTGTTCGGTGTCCATCCTGTCATGTTTTTTACATCCGTGCTTTACAAAGACCCTGCTGACTGATAAGATAATTTATAGAAAAGAAGTGTCTTACCGGATGTACGAAAAAAGCAGTATAGAGCGGAACTTTCCATCCCTACAGGTTTCTAAAACGTATTCACTATTACCATAACTGTCTATTCTCTCTCCGTATGGCGAGACGTTCAAGGGGGAAGCCATGTCACTGTCGAGACGGGAGTTTATCAAAACAAGCGCGGCTGTTGCAGCGGCAACGGCCATCGGCATGTCTGTTCCTGAAGAGTTACTGGCGGCCGCGAAACGGGCGGAGGCGGGCTGGAGATGGGACAAGGCGGTCTGCCGGTTCTGCGGAACGGGCTGCGGCATCATGGTGGCGACACGGGACGACCGGATCGTTGCCGTGAAAGGGGACCCCGCCGCGCCGGTGAACATGGGCCTGAACTGCATCAAGGGGTACTTCAACGCCAAGATCGTTTACGGCGCCGACCGGCTGACGCATCCGCTCATGCGGGTCGATGCACAAGGCCGGTTCGACAAGAACGGCAAGTTCAGGACGGTGACCTGGGACCGGGCCTTTGACGAGATGACGAGGCAGTTCAAAAAGTACTACAACGAGCTGGGGCCAACGGGGGTCGCCGTGTTCGGCTCCGGCCAGTACACCATCCAGGAAGGATACGCGGCAGTGAAGCTGATCAAGGCGGGCTTCCGGAGCAACAACATCGACCCGAACGCGCGCCACTGCATGGCGAGCGCTGTGGCGGCCTTCATGCAGGTCTTCGGCATCGATGAGCCGGCCGGGAACTATGACGATATGCATTATTCAGACACGATGATGATCTGGGGGGCGAACATGTCGGAAATGCACCCCGTGCTCTGGTCGAAAATTACCGACCGGAAGTTAAGCAAGCCGAAACGGGTAAAGATCGTCAATATTTCCACGTATACCAACCGGTGCTCGAATATCGCGGATCTCGAGATCATCATCAAGCCGCAAACGGATCTTGCTCTCCTGAACTACGTATTGCACGAGATCGTATACAACCGGCCTGAAGCGATCAACTGGGACTTCGTGAAGCAAAACTGCGTGTTTGCCAACGGGTTCGTGGATATCGGCTACGGGCTGCGGGGCAAGGTGGACCATGCGAAATACAAGGACAGCGAACTGGATACGGCGAGCAAAGAGGCGTACAAGATCCTGACGAAGGAGGAAGCAACGGCCCTCGGCGCCCTGGGCTACCAGCCCGGCCAGAAGCTGGAGATGAAACACGCGAAGAAAGCCGGTGCTCACTGGCTTATCAGCTTCGAAGACTTCAAGAAGGGACTCAAACCCTATACCCTCGACACCGTGGCCGAAATCACCAAGGGCGACGCCGACGAATCGCTTGGAGCGTTCAAGAAGAAACTGAAGCAGCTGGCCGACCTGTACATCGAAAAAGGCAGGAAGGTCGTGAGCTTCTGGACCATGGGCTTCAACCAGCACACGCGGGGCACCTGGGTGAACGAGCAGGTGTATTCGGTCCACCTCCTCCTCGGCAAGCAGTCGCAGCCGGGAAACGGGGCCTTCAGCCTCACGGGGCAGCCGAGCGCCTGCGGCACGGCGCGAGAGGTCGGGACCTTCGCCCACCGGCTCCCGGCGGACATGGTCGTCTTTAACCCGAAGCACCGCGCGAGCTCGGAAAAGATATGGAACCTCCCGAAGGGGACGCTCAACCCCGTCGTCGGTTCTCACTACGTGAAGATCATGCGGGACCTCGAGGATAGCAAGATCAAATGGGTCTGGGTGCAGGTGAACAACCCCTGGCAGAATACGGCGAATGCGAACCACTGGATAAAAGCAGCGCGGGAGATGGACAACTTTATCGTCGTGTCCGAGGTGTATCCCGGAATTTCGGCGAAGGTCGCAGACCTGATACTGCCCACGGCCATGATCTTTGAAAAATGGGGCGCCTATGGGAACGCCGAACGAAGGACGCAGCACTGGAGACAGCAGATCACCCCCGTAGGAAACTCGATGTCCGATACGTGGCAGACCATCGAATTCGCGAAGCGGTTCACCCTGGCAGAGGTCTGGAAAGGGCACCGGATCAATGAAAAGGTGTCACTGCCCGATGTGCTGAGCAGCGCGAAGAAGATGGGATATAAGGAGACGGACACCCTCTATGACGTGCTCTTTGCGAATAAGGAGGCGAAGTCCTACCGCTGGCCCGACCCCATAGGCGAGGGGTTTCTGAATTCCGAGGCTGCCGGCGACAAGCGGGACGTAGAGGGATTCAAGGGCTATGGATTCTTCATTCAGAAATATCTGTGGGAGGAGTACCGGAAGTTCGGCCTGAACAAGGCCCATGACCTGGCCGACTTCGATACCTATCACCGGGTGAGGGGGCTGCGATGGCCCGTGGTGAACGGCAAGGAGACGCTCTGGCGATTTAATGCCGCCTATGACCCCTATGCAAAGGCCGCAAAGCACGGCGAGTTTGCCTTTTACGGGACAGCGCTCAAGGCGCTGCCCCAGGGCGATCTCTCCGGCCCGAAGACAAAGAAAAAAGTGAAACTCCCGAACAAGGCGAAGATATTCCTCCGGCATTACATGGAGCCGCCGGAAGTGCCGGACCGGGCCTACCCGCTCTGGCTCTGCACCGGCCGGGTCCTTGAGCACTGGCACAGCGGGACCATGACGATGCGCGTTCCCGAACTCTACCGTGCAGTCCCGGAGGCCCGCTGCTCCATGCATCCAAAAGATGCGAAGACACACAGCATGAAAGACGGCGAACTCGTCTGGATTGAGTCCCGG
>DMKB01000080.1 GCA_003454665.1 Nitrospiraceae bacterium
GTCGTCGATATACGGAAGCACCACGGCGGACATCCCCTTTTTTTCGTATGCCGACCGTACCGCTTCACGGTCCTTGTTCCCTGTCTGGTGCAGTATCTGGATCCTGTTGTCCGTGCCCAGATATTCGACGGCATTGTTCATTGCCATATTGATGGCATGGGCGCCGCCGCTCCCGCCGAATACCAGGACAGTGAACCGGTCCGGTGCAAGTCCGAAGTCCTTCAACGCCTGCTCCCGGTTTCCCTTCCTTATATCATGCCGAACGAGCGGACCCGTCTGGATCATCTTCCTCTCCGGGAAAAAACCCTGCCTGTTCGTACCGGGAAAGCAGAGCACGATCAGGCTGGCCAGTTTTCCCAGCATTCTGTTCGCCAATCCCGCGTAGGAGTTCGGCTCTACGATAAGGAGAGGGATCCTGAGCGCTCCTGCGGCCAGGGCCACCGGTACGGAGGCATATCCTCCCACCCCGATCACGGCATCGGGCCGGAACATTCTGAGCAGTCTCACGGACTGACAGGTCCCGCGGGGGATGGTGATGATCGTCTTGATAACGGACGCTATGCCCATACCTTTGAGCTTTCCCGCAGTGATAAAGCGAAGGGGCAGGCCTGCTGCCGGAAGCACCCGCGCTTCGATCCCCTGCTCCGTACCGATAAAGAGAACGTCATTCCCGGCATCGCGGAGGAGTTCCCGTGCGATGGCAATTCCCGGATAGAGATGCCCGCCCGTTCCGCCTCCTGCAATAACAATCTTCATGCGCCTTCCCGCTCCGCTTCATCACGTACCGTACCGTCTGTTCCGTCCCGTCGTGTTCATGGCATTGTTGCTCCCCCGATAGACCGTCCTTGATCGTGAGGCGGGGAGTCTCATTCCCGACCCACCGTGTACGATCTCCCGGGATATATTCAGCAGCACCCCGATCGCCACAAGCGTAACGACGAGAGACGACCCACCGAAGCTCACGAGGGGAAGCACCGTGCCTTTCGTGGGCAGGATGCCGGTGACAACGGCCATGTTAATGAACGCCTGCAGACTAATGAGAACCGTTATCCCTACCGCCAGGAGGCTGCTGAACCGCTCCTTGACGGTGAGCGAAATCACAACCCCCCGCCACAGGATGATGCAGAACAACACCAGCACGACCAGTGCGCCGATGATGCCCACTTCCTCACCGATCACGGCGTAAATAAAATCTGAATGACGCTCCGGCAGGAACAGGAGCTTTTGCCGGCCTTCACCCAGACCACGGCCGAATATCCCTCCGCTGCCGAAAGCGAGAAAGGACTGAATAATCTGATATCCCGCGCCTTTCGGGTCCGACCAGGGATCGAGGAAGGCGAAAATTCTCCTGGCCCGATACGCCGTTTCCACCACGGCAAAATACGCCACGGGGAGGAAGACCAGCAAGACGCCGCTGAGATGCGCGATACGTGCGCCGCCGACAAAGAGCATGATAAACGTGACGCCGGCAAGCATCATGGCCGTGCCGAAGTCCGGTTGAAACACGACCACGCCGATGAACATGCCGGTGACCACAAACACCGGAACAAGCCCCTGCGCAAAGTCCCTGATGCGTTCACCTTTCTTGGCAATGGAGTAGCTCAAATACACCACGACCGTAAACTTCGCGAGCTCCGACGGCTGAAACGTCAGCGCCCCGAGACTCAACCACCGCCGCGCGCCGTTCACTTCCCGGCCGATGACCGGCACGAAGGTCGCGGCGAGCAGCAAAAGCGAAACGATGACCAGGCCGAGTGCGGCACGATCGTCGCAAAACATGCGATGGTCCGTATGCATGGCGATCACCATGAGCGCAAGCCCGATGATAATCCACAGCACCTGGCGCTTCATAAAGTACGCGGCATCATCATAATTCGTGAGCGCCACCACGCTGCTCGAACTGTAGACCATGACGACGCTGATCAGGAGAAACGCCGCGACCGTAATGAGGAGCGCGCTGTCGTACAACGAAGCTGTTTTCACGCCATTTTTGTACATCCCGGAATCCCTTTCGTAAAGCACATTCAACGGTCGGCAATGCCCCGATTGCTCACAGCTTCATTACCGCCTCCTTGAACTGCCGGCCCCGGTCTTCGAAATCGCTGAACATATCGAAGCTTGCGCATGCCGGCGACAGGAGCACCACCTCGCCGGGACGCGCCTTTTTCGACGCAACGAGCACAGCTTCCTCCAGCGTCTTTGCATGGACGATCTCGGTGGCGCCGTGGAGCGCCGCAGCCATGGCATCGGCCGAGGTACCGATCAGGACCAGGAGCGTAACGTTGCTCCGGACAACTCCGGAGAGCTGACTGAAGTCGCTTCCCTTGTCCGATCCGCCGGCGATCAGAATCACCGGCCGGGTGAAGCTTTCGACGGATTTTATGACAGCGCCGACATTCGTGCCTTTGGAGTCATTAACATAGACGACCCCGTTCTTCTCCCGCACAAACTCAAGGCGGTGCTCCAGCCCGGGAAACTCCCTGGCCACGGCGGCCACGGCGGCCTTCTTCGCGCCTGCTGCCAGGGCAACACCGATCGCCGCCATGCAATTCTCCAGATTATGAACGCCCTTGATCATTATCTCATCGACCCGGCATATCACGTCGCCGGAAAAGACGATCGCCCCGTCTTCCACGTACAGGCCATGTGCCGCCTTTTCCCGGCGGGAAAAGGGGATCACCCGGGCGGCAGCGCCTTCGGCCATGGCCTTGACCAGGTGGTCGTCATAGTTCATAACGAGGACGTCCTCCCCGGTCTGCCGCTCAAATATCCTTGCCTTTGCCGCTGCGTATTCGTTCATATCACGATACCGGTCCAGATGGTCCATGGTTATATTCAGAATCGCGGCGATACGCGGTCTGAACGTTTCAATATCCTCGAGTTGAAAGCTCGAGATCTCCGCGACGATCCAGTCCTGCCCGCGCAGGAGCTCGGGCTTCTCGGTCAACGCGTTGCCTATGTTTCCCGCCGTGAGCACCCGCTTTCCCGACCGCTCCAGCATCGCGCCAACGAGGCTCGTGACCGTCGACTTGCCGTTGGTGCCGGTAATACCGATAACGGGGGAGTCAGAAAGCATCCAACCCAATTCCAGCTCACTGATCACCCGGACCCCGTGCCGCCTGGCCATGGCGAGCTGCGGTATCTTGGGTACGCCGGGACTGAGCACCACGAGATCGGCCTCGAGAAAAAGGCTCTCCGGGTGATCTCCTGCTATGACGCGGATCCGTTCCCTCCCGAGCGCCGTGATCTGTGCCGTCAGCTCAGCCAACGGCTTTTTATCGGTGACCGTCACGATCGCGCCGAGATCGTCGAGGGCCCGCGCAGCGGCGATACCGCTTCGCGCCAGACCCACGACCGTTACCCCTTTGCCGCTAAACGCTGTTGTCCCGCCTTCCTGGTTTTTCATCGTTCCCGTCACCGCCGCCATACCCATCCCATCGTTATCTCAGCTTGAGGGAACTGAGAGACACCAGTGCCAGAATGATTCCCACGATCCAGAACCGCACAATAACCTTGGATTCCGACCAGCCGAGCTGTTCAAAATGATGATGGATGGGGGCCATCTTGAAGACCCGCTTTCCCGTTAATTTGTATGAAGCCACCTGAAGCATCACCGACAGCGCCTCGATGACGAATATGCCGCCCACGACGACAAGGATGAGTTCATGCTTGGTGACCACCGCCAGGGCGCCGAGGGCTCCTCCCAGAGAGAGTGAGCCTACGTCACCCATAAACACCTCTGCCGGGTGAGAGTTGAACCACAGAAATCCGAGGCTCGCGCCGAGAAGGGCGCCGCAGAAGACCGCGAGTTCGCCGCTCCCTGGAATGTATTGTATTTTAAGATAGGTAGAAATGATTTTGTGCCCGCCGATGTATACCAGCACGGCATTTGCCGTGGCGGCAATTCCCACGAGCCCCGTTGCCAGTCCGTCGAGACCGTCCGTAAGGTTTACCGCATTGGAGGAACCCACGATCACGACAACGACAAAAGGAATATAGAACCAGCTCAGTTCGATCAGCAGGGTCTTGAAGAACGGCACCGACAGCCTCGTCGTGTTGGGATCGTCGGGATTAACGTACAGGAAAATCGCGATCGCCAGGGCGGCGAGTATCTGCAAGCCGAACTTATGCTTCGCCTTGAGGCCCTTCGACCGTTTTTTCACCACCTTGCGGTAGTCGTCCCAGAAACCGATGGCGCCGAAGGCAAGCGTGGCGAAGAGCACCACCCAGAGATAGGGATTCGTGAGGTCGGACCAGAGAAGCACCGACACCATGAGGGACATGATGATCAGCAGCCCGCCCATCGTGGGCGTCCCTTCCTTGCTCTGATGGCTCTTGGGCCCGTCGTCGCGGACGTACTGGCCGACCTTGAGCTTCCGGAGCCACTCTATCATCCGCGGCCCGAGCAGAAAACTCACGAGCAGGGCGGTCAATACAGCGCCGGCGCTCCGGAGGGTTATGTACTTAAAGACGTTGAAACCGGAAAAGACCGCATGAAGCGGGTACAGAAGATGATAGAGCATCAGAAATCCTCCAGTATCTTTTCCATCTTCATGGCGCGCGAACCCTTAATGAGGATGGCGTCACCCGGTTGCGTGCGTGTTCTCAGCAATGCCGCTGCTTCTGCGTTTGATCGTGCTGCGACGACGCGCTCTTCCGACATGCCCGCCTCGATCGCGCCGTCGCCGATCAATTTCGCAAGGGGGCCTACGGTCACCAGGAGGTCGATGCCGAGCTGCGCCACCCTCCGGCCGATCGTCCGGTGGGCTTCGGGCCCGGTGTCGCCGAGTTCCATCATATCACCGAGGACCGCAATGTTCATGCGGCCGGCCCTGATGGAGACAAGCGCCTCGAGCGCGGCGGCCATGGACTGGGGATTGGCATTGTAGCAATCCTCGAATATCACCCTCCCGCCGATGTTCTTGATCTCGGAGCGCATCGAAAACGGGGAGAACTCTTCAAGGCCGGACTTCACGCTCTCCAGCGGTATTGCAACGGCAAGGGCGGCGGCGGCAGCGGCGAGCGCATTGTACACATTATAGGTGCCGACGGCGTGCAGCCGCATCGGGATTGTCTTGCCCTGTGCCCGCAGGGTAAAATCTGAGGTATCCTTCTCCAGCCGGATATCCTCCGCCGTTATATCAGCGGGACCGTCAATACCGAAGGTCACGATGCGGCCGCTGAACCGTTTCTTGAGCGTCTCGAAATAGGGGTCATCGGCGTTCAGGACGGCCGTACCCTCGGGCTTCATCTCCTCGAGCAGTTCACCTTTGGCCTGTGCAATCATGTCGGTACTCCCTAAAAACTCCAGATGCGCCGGCCCGATGTTCGTGATAACGCCCACATCGGGCATGGCGAGCCGCGCCAGCATCTCGATCTCTCCCGGGCCGCTCATCCCCATCTCGATAGCGGCAAAGCGGTGGTGCTCGCCGAGTTTCATCAGCGTAAGCGGCACGCCGATATGGTTATTGAGGTTTCCCTCGTTCTTGAGCACTTGACCCTTCTGACGCAGGATGCAGGCAAGCATCTCCTTGGTCGTGGTCTTGCCGTTCGAACCGGTAATGCCCACGACGGGGATGGAGTACTTCTTCCGGTGCATGCCTGACATCTCCTGGAGTGACAGGAGCGTATCCTCCACCGGAATGATATTTCTCAGCCCGCTCAGACTGGGGTACCGGTTTTCGAGGGATGAACGCTCGACGACGGCGCCCCAGGCGCCCCGATTGATTGCCTCCGGCACAAAGTCATGACCGTCGAACCGGACCCCTTTTATGGCCACAAACAGTTCTCCCTCCCGAATGGTCCTGGAGTCTATGGAAACTCCCTTGATATCCATCCTCTCCACCCCCCGCAGAATGCCCCCCAGTAATGTTATTTCAGCTGCTTTCATGGTTCACACCGTACGCTCACTGTTCAACATGGCGCGGCAGCGACCCCCCGATCCCTGCCTATGCCTGAACGCGTACGACACGGTATTGTCATTATTGA
>DMKB01000012.1 GCA_003454665.1 Nitrospiraceae bacterium
AAAGGCGTGGACGTCAGGATGCTTCCTTCCCGTGACGGCGCCGTATTGTTCGACGATATCGAGCAATTGATCGATTCCCGCACGCGGCTCATCGCCATAAGCTCAGTCCAGTTTCAGAACGGATACCGGATCGATCTGCAGCGTCTCGGAGAACTCTGCGCAGCGAAGAGCGTGCATCTCTGTGTTGATGCAATCCAGAGCCTCGGCGCCTTTCCCCTGGACGTGAAGCGATATGGGATAGATTTCCTCGCTGCCGACGGGCACAAGTGGCTTCTCAGTCCCGAGGGAATCGGGATATTCTTCTGCCGGCCCGAGCGTGCAGCGCAGCTCTATCCTCCCCTGGTCGGCTGGAAGAGCGTTGAGAACGAGCATGACTTCGACGATCCGTCATTTCATCTGAAAAAGAACGCCCAGCGGTTCGAGGAAGGGTCGCTTAATGTGCTCGGGATTATTGCGCTCGGCGCCTCTCTTGAGCTTCTTTTCGAGGTGGGAATCGACAGGATTGCAGAGCGCGTTCAGGATCTAGGGGACATCATCATTCGAGAAGGAGAGAAGAGAGGTTTTGAGCTGAAATCACCCCGAAAGCGGGAAGACCGGGGGGGGATCGTTTCCCTTGGCGGCAACTTCGATCCGCTTTATGTCAGAGATCTGCTGAAGGAGCGGGGAATCATGGTGAACGTACGCGGCGGTGCGCTTCGCCTGTCCCCGCATTTTTATAACACCGAGGCGGAAGTCCTGCGCTGCTTTCAAGAAGTGGATGATATCCTTACAACGAAATGAAACTACCCGGTCTCTCGCCCCGCGGCCGTCCCGCTCCACCTGCCTACGATTTATTCCTCTTTCCCCGGAACAGGCCTGTCCACGCCGGAAAAAACGTCGAAATGCAGACACTCGCTGACGAATCCCGTCAGTCCCGGGGGAAATACACCTTCCGGGAAGAGCAGAAACCTTATGTAACTCGTTGATTACATGGAACTCGAATCGTGCACGCCTTCGGGTATGAATCTTGCTTACTCTAAATTGCATTGTCGACGAACGGTCACCACTCGCAGAAACCCAAATGTGCTATCATTAAACAACCTTATCTTAAGGAGGGACAAGTTTATGAAACGGATGAAACATGCGTTGTTTTTTGTTTGGTGTCTGATGTTGCTTATCCCCTTCAGTGCGGCGGCGCAGCAAGGGAAGACCTACACTGTGTCCGTTGTTCCCCAGGTGCGGGCAGCTGTCGTGTATGAGCGCTGGTCGCCTTTTGTGAGAATGTTGTCGAAGGAGTTGGGCGTTAAACTCAAGATAAAAACGTACGCTTCGATACCGGACTTTGAGGAAGCCTTGATGCGGGGTGAGCCTGACTTCGCATTCATGAATCCCTACCATCTGGTGATGACGCAGAAAAAAGCACGCTACATACCGCTCGTGAGAAACAATAAATCGCTCGTCGGCATCCTCGTGGCGAAAAAGAACGGCCCGGTGCAGTCGGCCAGGGACCTTGACGGAAAGAAGATCGCATTCCCGGCGCCCAACGCCTTCGCGGCCTCGCTCTATATGCGGGCCCTCCTGAAGGAAAAAGAAAAGATCAATTTTACCCCCTCATACGTAAAGACGCACAGCAATGTCTACCGCCATGTAAAACTCGGCACGGCCGATGCCGGCGGCGGGGTGAACAGAACGCTCAACAAGCAGCCCCGGGGCGTGAAAAATGCTCTTGCCATCATTTACCGGACGCCCGGATCCGCACCCCACCCCTTCGCCGCACACAAGCGCGTTCCCAAGAGTCTTCGCAAGAGCATGACGAGAGCTATTTTAGAGCTCGCCTCGGATCCTGCCAACAAGAAAATGATGGGTAACGTTCAGCTGCCGCGTCCGAAGAAGGCAAACTACAGGAAGGACTATCTGCCGCTGAAAAAACTCGGTCTCGAGAAGTATGTAAAATAACAAGCAGAGATGCTGACTTGCTGATGCAGGAGCACCTGCCTGTTTGATAAGAAATAATCATGGTCGGTCGCCCAAGGAGCTGCCCCGTGTGAATACGAGGGGCTCTCCCGGGCGGCCCTCCTTTTTATCTTCCCGATTTCAGCCCTCCGTTATCCCGAATGATAATGCAATGATGCCCCCGGTGGATGAGTCCGCCGAGCGTATTGTTTCGATAGTGAAGTATGCCGTCTTACCCTGTCTGTGCAGTGCTAAAGTATCAAATTACGTCACACCACCAAATTACTAACTGCTTGAAAAACAGCACAATATAATCATGAAAACTCGAAAAGTAACATCTTGGGTCGAAAAGCAGACATAATTTCCTTGTCCCATCCTTGTAGCACGAAAGCTTGATAACTCGAACGCGTTGATATATAAGCGAAAGAGACCCCATTTTTTTTGTAACTTTTTTGGAATGGATTTTGCTTTATAGTATGTAGAAGATGACGATGCATATTGATTGTTTTATCAAGAGGTTATGGTCTAAGTACGACAACTATTTTTGTGAATACCAGGCAGCAGGCAGTATCGTGAAGGACGCGGGAAAAAAGCAGAAAATAAGAAGTGCCGCAACAAGGGTACTCATGGCACGGTCACTGCTGTGCAACACTGATATCGGAGAACGGTAATGCCGAAAGCAGCGGGAGAAACAGAGGAGCAGAGCGCAGAACAAGCCGGGAGCTCCCGAGAGAGGGCATCACTCTGGTCCCTGTCCTGGACCTTTCTCAAAATAGGGAGTACTGCCTTCGGCGGTTTCATGGCGCTGATTTCGGTGGTCCAGAACTATGTAGTTGAGCGGAAGAAGCTGATGAGGCACGAGGACATGCTCGACGGCATGTCGCTCGCCACGGTCCTTCCCGGACCGGTCGCCGTGAACGTCGTGGCCTATGTCGGGTACCGGATACGCGGCGGCCTGGGAGCGCTGGTCTGCGCCGTTGCCGTGATTCTGCCGTCCTTCATTCTGCTCCTGGGATTAAGCTACGCATACTTCCGCTTCGGGAACATCCCGGCGGTGAATAAATTCTTCATGGGCTTCATTCCCGCCGTTTCCGCCATTATTGTGGCGGCAGCATGGAACATGGGGAAGAAAACGATCAACGGCGCGCCGGAAGCGCTCCTGGCAGTGGCTGCCGCGGGACTCCTGATCGGTGTCGGTGGGTTCCCGGTTACGGTGTCCATTATTATTGGCAGCGGGATACTGGGATGGCTGCTGTTTCATCGAGGCTCTGCCAAACGTGATACGGGCAAAGAGCAAGAGAAGGACAGAAAAGACAGAGAGGGAAAGGGACCTCTCCTGAAAGATGTCGCTTCACTTCCCCTGGCAGCGTCATTTTTGAGCATGAACCTGGCGGCAGCGGGGAAGCTCTTCGTGACCTTTGCCGGTATGAGCGTTCTTCTTTTCGGCGGCGGGTACGTGTTCATTCCGCTCATCCAGGAGATCGTCGTTGACGGCCACGGCTGGGTAACGCAGCAGGAGTTCATCGACGCCATCGCCCTGGGCCAGGTAACGCCCGGCCCGATCCTGATCAGCGCCACCTTCATCGGCTACAAGGTAGCAGGCCTGATCGGCGCGACGACGGCAACGGTCGGCATTTTCACCCCCCCGGCCCTGCTCATGCTTCTGAGTACGCGATTCCTCGATCGCATAAAACAGTCTGACGCCATTCAGGCGAGTCTGCGCGGGATCCGCTCGGGCGTCATCGGCATGATCGCGGCAGCCGCGTTTGTCGTGGGGCGTACGGCGGAGATGAATGGTATTTCTCTTCTGATCTTCGGCGTAGCAGTGGTTGCGCTGCTCCGGTTCAAGGTAGAGGTTGTCTGGATAATACCCCTTGCCGGGATTACCGGGCTGTTGCTGTATTAAGGTCCTCTTGGCGGGAAGGCAGTGGACTTGAGCTTGTCATACCCCGACGCCTTACGAATGCGAGCGGCATCGGAGGTGGCGAAAATTTTGGTAAGGAGGTTTTCCCATGGTTCCGATTTTTATGATAGGTACACAGCGGTCCGGTTCAAACCTGCTGCGCCTGATGCTGAACCAGCTGCCCGAGATTGCGTCGCCCCATCCGCCGCATATTCTCGAACGCATGATGCCGTTCATACCCAACAACGGCCCGCTGTCGAGGAATATCATCTTCAACCAGCTTGTGGAAGACGTCTGCCGCCTCGTCGAACTCAACCCGGTCAAATGGCAGGGGGTGGTTCTGGACCGAAAACAGGTGGCGGACCGCTGCAGGAAGCGAAACCTGGTGGCGATATACGGCGCGGTCTATGACCTCTACGCAGAATCGCAGGGAGCGGAAACGTGGTGCTGCAAGAGCCTTGCAAACATCAACTATGTGGCCGAGCTTGAGCGGTACTTTAAAAGACCGAAGTATATTTATCTCTACCGGGACGGGCGGGACGTTGCCGTGTCGTTCAGCAAGGCCGTGGTCGGCGAAAAGCACTATTACCACATCGCAAAAGAATGGGCCGCGACACAGGAGCTGGCGCTCAGGCTCCGCAATCAGATCGGGCCGAAACGGTTCTTGAGTGTCAGCTATGAGCATTTGACCAGTGAACCGGAAGCTACGGCACGCCGGATCTGTGATTTTCTCGGCGTGGCCTACAGGCCCGCCATGCTTGAATACCATCTGACCGATGAAGCCAGGCGGGCGGCTTCATCGAGCAATCTCTGGGGGAATGTGACGAACCCGGTGATCAAGAACAATACGGGAAAATATCTCAGCGAAGCAAGCGAGAAAGATGTCCGTATTTTCGAGTCCGTGGCAGGACACGTCCTCGATGTTCTTGGTTATGAGCGCGCCTACCTGAAGAGCGGCGAGGCGATTGCCTTTACCGCGTCGCAGATTGCCGCCTTTGACGCAAAGAACAAGCAATTGAAGGAAGAATGCAAGAAACTCATCGATCCGGCCGATCTGATGCGCCGTGAACTGCAGGCCAATCTGCTGAAGGAGATCAAGAAGAATCACACAGGCGAGTTGCCGAAGATCGCCGTTCTGGTCAAGCAGAAGCACCTGATCGAAGGGTCAGCGAGAAAGGATCTCCACCATTGACACGGGAACCGGTGACGTGCCGACGATCGAACGGCTGTCGCCCCTCTTGAGGCGGCAGCCGTTTTTTTATTGGTTATGGGGTGGTTCTTCTCATTTTAAAATTGTTCTTCTGGGTTTGGTGTGGGGCTTTAACTCAGTTGAAGTGGAGGGATATAGCTTTTTCTTTTTTTGCACATCCCCTTCGCGTCCTGCACGAAATTCTTGATCCGTCCAAGGCCACGTTCCCGCTTGAGCGGGACCTCAAACAGTGCGCGTTCGCCCTGCGGGACGCTTCCTTAGGCCAGGGCGGGTGCCCCAAAAATTTCCTGGGGCCGTATCCGGGGACGTGCGGGCTTGGGTAAAGCCTTAAGCCTTGGACCTCTGCCTTACCCCATGCGAAAATTTAGGCGTGCGACCGAGTCCGAGGG
>DMKB01000027.1 GCA_003454665.1 Nitrospiraceae bacterium
CTCGCATCTCAGAAAGAAGTTCATGGTCCTTGCCCTCATTTTTGTCGGGACCTCGATACTGTTTGCCGTGGGGGTGAGCAAAAGTTTTGTGAAGCCCATCAAGGTGCTGACCGCGGAAGCGAAGCGCATCGCTCGCGGAGATCTTTCGAAGCCGGTGGGCTTGCTCGGCAGTGACGAAACGGGCGACCTCAGCAGGAGTTTCGATGACATGCGGGTACAGCTGGCAAGTTCCCTCGAGAGCATCAAGGACTACAGTGTGGACCTGGAGCGGCGCGTGTTCGACCGGACCAGAGAGGTCCGGGGGAAACAGGAAAAAATTGAGAATTTGCTCAAAAAGCTTATCTCTTCCCAGGAGGATGAGCGGAAGAGGATCGCCCGGGAGCTTCACGACGAGACCCTCCAGGCGCTGTCTGCCATGCTCATGAAGATAGAGATATGCAAACTCCAGCCAGAGACGGTCACGCCGGAAAAGATCGGAGAAATGAAGCAGCTCGTTTCCATGATCATTGACGAGACGTACGGCATCATCCAGAATCTCAGGCCCTTCGTGCTCGATGATCTGGGGCTCGATGCCTCGATCGTCTGGCTCCTCGACAAAAATCTGAAAGAACAGGAAATAGAGTATTTCCTCAAAATAGACGAGATCCCGATCGGCAAGCTTAGCCCCGAAGTCGAAATTACCATCTTCCGGATCATCCAGGAGGCTGTTTCGAATATCGCTCGCCATTCCTCGGCAGAGAATGCGTTTATCCGCGTGAACGCTGAAGATCGCGTGATCTCCGTGGCAATCGAAGATGATGGGGAAGGGTTTGATCTCGGCCCGATCTTCAGCGACCTTGAAACCGGCAGGGGACTGGGTATTCTCGGTATGAAGGAGCGGGCCTCGCTCCTGAATGGGAACCTGGAGATCTGTTCCTCGCCGGGAGCCGGGACCACCCTTCTCCTCAGAATCCCCATACCGAGAGGTACCGTTCATGCCTAAGACCATTCGGATCCTGATCGCCGACGATCATGCCCTCGTTCGGGAAGGCCTTGCAGCATTGCTGAAGATGTCGGAGGAGATGGAAATCGTTGGCGAGGCCGCCGATGGTATCGAGGCTATAGAGCGGGTGGGAAAAACCAGGCCGGACGTGGTACTCATGGACATATCAATGCCGAAGCTGGGCGGTCTGGAGGCGACGGTCGAGATTAAGAAGACCCATCCGGAGGTAAAGGTTCTTGTTCTCACGCAGTACGACGACAGCGCCTACATTCGGCGGTTTCTCAAGGCAGGGGCATCGGGGTACATGCTCAAAAAGGCCCTGGGAGCGGATCTCATTACGGCCATAAAGGCCGTTGCCGCCGGAGAGGCCTATTTGCACCCCTCTATCGCATCCAGCGTCATCGGCGAATATCTTGATGATCAGGCGGGAGGGCCTGTTGAAGACGTGTACGAACGCCTTACGAACCGGGAAAAGCAGGTCCTGAAACTGATCGCAGAAGGATATACCCACAAGGAGATAGCCGATCTCCTTGGTATCAGCGTGAAGACAGCCATAACGCACCAATCGAATCTCAACGAAAAACTCAGTATCCATACCAGGGCCGACCTTATCAAATTCGCCATACAGAAGGGTATCATTAAGATCGACTCATAGGTAGTGCTCTCCTCCTGCACTCTTCCGTTGCATTCGCTTCTTTTTTCGCTTACAATCAACGGTATCTTCACTTTAAACGATGAAAGGATATGCCATGTCGATACGCCACGTTCTCGTCACCGGCATGCTCTTCCTTGCCGTCTTTGCGCAGGCCGGTGAGCATGCAACAGGTTCTAAAATAACGACCAAACACGGCAGCACGCAGGGAGAAGCGGGGATGTCCGACACATCGGAAAGGGAAAAGAAAAAGGTGAAGCCCCTGGGGGAGTCTGCGGCCGTGGACCTGTCGGCGCTGGATACGCTTGCGGACATCATCAACAAGGCCGGGAAAAAAAAGATCGTCTATGTCGGAGAATATCACGACCGGTTCAGCAATCACGAGGTCCAACTCGAAGTCATCAAGGGTCTGCATAAAAAAAATCGCAGTATTGCCGTGGGCATGGAGATGTTCCAGCGGCCCTACCAGAAGGTGCTCGATGATTTCATCGCCGGCCGGCTGTATGAGCGCGACTTCCTGAGGAAATCGGAGTACTTCAAGCGCTGGCGGTTCGATTACAACCTCTACAAGCCCATCCTGGACTACTGTCGCGAGCATAAAATCCCTGTCGTCGCCTTGAACGTCCGGCGGGAGCTCACGGAAAAGGTTTCCAAAAAAGGGATCGATTCCCTGAGCGATGAGGAGAAAAAAGAAATCCCCTCGGACATGGACTTGTCCGACGACAAGTACCGGAAACGGCTGAAGGAGGTATTCGACCAGCACGGCAGCAGGGGGAGGGGGAAATTTGACTTCTTTTTCCAGGCCCAGGTCCTGTGGGACGAGAGCATGTCCCGGTCCGTAGACGAATTCCTGAAAAGAAAGCCCGGCACCCAGATGGTCGTTCTTGCCGGCGGGGGACATCTGGCCTTTGGTTCGGGAATTCCGAAGCGGACATTCCGGCGAAACGGTCATGCCTACGCCATTATCCTGAATGACGTGGACATCGAAAAGGACGTCGCCCATTACATCGTGTATCCCGAGTCCGGTGAGTCCGTGACGGCGCCGAAATTCGGAGTGATGCTCAAGGAGAACGAGAGCGCCGTCACCATCTCGGCCTTTGCAGGAGAGAGCGTGGCCGCCGAGGCAGGACTCAAGAGGAGCGACCGGATCGTGGCCGTCAACGGCATGGAAGTGGAGAGCGTGGCGGACATCCGGATCGCCCTTTTCTACGCAAGCAAAGGGGACACTCTGAACGTGAAGGTACTCCGGAAACGATTTCTCTTCGGGAACAGGGAAATGGAGGTTGCCGTTACCATGAAGTGATCCCGCGGCCGTCCCGCTTCAGTCCCGCTATAAGCGGGACCGGAGGGGCCCCACTTCGTGAGACAGCGCCTGATTTCTATGCTATCATAGAGACGGAATGCATATCAGTCATGGTACTGTCAAAAGTTCAGTGTAAAAAATGAAAGGGAATGAACCACGGAGGTCGCAGAGAAATGCTGGTATCGAAATAAAAGCAGAGCAAGTAAAAGAAAGCGGTTTAAATTTCGGAGTCATTCAAGGTAAACGAACGTCAACGCATTGATAACAAAGAATTGAAGTTCAAAGAAGAGGATTTTAAGAGGTCGCAGAGGGAGAGGGAACAAAGAAAGAGTTTGCTGTGTTGTAATTCAAGAACTTCTCTGCGTCCTCTGTGGTAAAGATTTTGACAATACGTCAGTCATAGCGCGGAGGCATGTATGCGGAACCTGTGGATCATTGTTTTTACCCTTCTCTTCACCGCGGGGTGCGCTGGAGGGATCAAAAAGAACTTCACCATTGTCGCAGACCCGCCTGATTCGAGGATCACCGTTGTTTCCGGCAATGATCTGAAGAAGCAGACGTACCGGTCCAGGGACCGGATCACCGCCAACCTGCCCGAGGAAGGGAGACTGCAGGCAAAGGCGTACGTGGAGGTAAGCAGGAACAAATACGCCCCCAAAAAGATCCCCCTTCGCTCCATCCAGGACGGAACCGTTTTGAACGTAAAGCTGGAGAAGTGGTTCCCCTATCGTCTGAAGCTCAGGCTTCTGAGTCCCGTCAAATCGGACACCCTCGTCTACAGCGATAAAGAGGTCTCTTTTTCTCTGGCCGTCGGCGTAGACTCATTCCGTATGAAGCTGGAGAACCGTACGCCGAATACGCTCAAGATCATCTGGAACAGCGCGGAATTCACGGACTTCAGAAACCGCCGCCGTCGGCTCATGCATGACGGAGTCAAGTACCAGGACCGGAACAATCCCATCCCGGTCCAGAAAATTCCGCCTTACGGTTCAATTGAACAGACACTGCTGCCCGTCGATACCGTTAAATATAACCGTATAAAGAAGCGCTACGAAACGCTGCCGATCTTCCGCCTCGACAGCGAAACGGTCCTGGCGCTGAAGGGGCAGGTGTTCTACCTCTTCATACCGGTGGAGATCGACCGTCAGATCATGCCCTATAATTTCAAAGTATTGATTTCAGATGTGGTGAAGAATAAGCAATAAAGGTTCATCCCGGTATTTGGTGAAGGAGAAGGTGGTCCCATCGCTCGGATGCGCAATCGCGCTGAAGTAGTGCTCTAGCCGGGCGAGCCGTCGAAGGCAATTAAGAGAATATGGGCTGTTTTCACTTGCGCCATGCCGGCGCTCCCGAGCGCATCCTTCCCGCAGGGACCACCTTCTCTGTTAATGCACGATAATCTGCGAAGAGCTACAATAAATCCCAAAACCTAACCCGGACAAGCCCCCGATGAATCGGGAACAGGCCGGAACCAAAATCTTTTTTGACAGGATGTACAGGATAAAACCCCATAAATAGCTTTTTAAAAATCCTGTTAATCCTGTCTAAGGCTTTTGCTGCTTCGGGATTTTTTTCTTGCCATTGTGCGCAGAACTTGATTTGTAAGTAACTAAATGCGAACGAATATTCAGGTTCGCATTTTCCCTATGATATACATCATAGATATTCCCGCCGTACCGGTGTATAGTATAATCATGTTAAAGGAAAGCTGCCCAGGAAGCGCGGAGATCCGCCAGCCTACACCGGAAGATATCCGGTGCCAGAAATGCGGTGAGAAGATCGAGATCTGGTCCGACGAGCCGGACAAGGCATGCAAGAACTGCGGCCATATGAACGCCCGACCCATCGGCACATCCTGCATCGAATGGTGCGCCTATGCCAAGGAATGCGTGGGCGCCGAGAAGCTCGAGCGGCTCAAGAAGGCGATAAAGAGCTGAGCTACTCTGCGCTGCTCACCCAACCTTAATCCTTTCACCATGCTTCATTACGGTGTATTCCTATCAAGCACATCTGTCAGCTTGAGAAATGTAAGGAATTAAAGAAACCTGCCGAGATACACCCCTCCTGTTATTCATTCCCAGCGCATTATGGTATTGACAACCACAATAATTCTATGGTATACAACAGCGCCCAAATGAAATACTGAATATAAATAAAGTATAAATTTATATCAACAAGCAATATATAATTATAATTTTAGTTAATTATTACTACTCACGACGGTAGTAAACATATGGAGAAGGTCACGAAGCCTTCTTGACGGTCATTTTCGATTGAAGATG
>DMKB01000217.1 GCA_003454665.1 Nitrospiraceae bacterium
CAGGATGATCGCCGCCGCGGAATGGAGAAAGAGTCCGATGATAAGGAAAAAGATGTTCAGCAGCCCCAGGACTACGTAGCGGCTTTCCGTCCAGCTCATAATGCCCATGGCCAGCTTCTGGGGGAGCTGCTGCTCCGTGAGATAGACGCCCACGAGGGCTGAAGCGGCCACGAGCAGCATCACAACGGCCGTCTGGGTCCCTCCCTCGATGATGGCCCGTTTCAAGGTACGCCAATTGAGCTCCCGGTAGATAAACCCGCCGATCACGAGGGCAGCGACGACCGAAAGGCCGGCCGCCTCGGTGGCAGTCACGAATCCCCCGAAGATGCCGCCAAGGATGATGATGGGCAGCAAAAACGTCCAGCCAGCCTCCTTGAACGTCGTCCACACCCTCTTGAGCTGGAAGGCCTCTTCAGCCGGAATATTGTACCGGACAGCGAACCAGTAGGAAAGACCCATCATACCGAGCCCACCCAGCACTCCGGGTACAATGCCGGCAACGAAGATCTTGACGACAGAGCTGTCGGCCATCACTGCGTACAGGATCATGGGGATGGATGGGGGGATGATCACCGCCAGGGTTGCGGACGATGACGTGACGGCAGTGGCTAAGGCCGTTGGATAGCCCTTCTTTTTCATCGCCGGGATGAGAATGGTGCCGAGGGCGGCGACGTCAGCCACGGCTGAGCCCGATATCTCGGCAAAGAACAGGGAGGTGCCGATGTTCACCATCGACAATCCGCCACGGAAGAATCCGAGGAGCGACGACGCGAAGGCGATCAGCCGGTTTGAGATGCCGGTGGTGTTCATGATCGCCCCGGTGAGGATGAACAGCGGAATGGCCAGGAGAGGGAACTTCGTAGACCCGTCGAACATGACCAGGGCGACATTGGGCAGAATATCGAAACCCTGGGTCGCCACCATGGCAACGACGGCGACGACGGCCAGCGCCACGGCGATGGGGACGTTGATGAATATCAGCGCGAACAGGCCGATGAGCATCAGGGCGATCGTCATCGGTCCGCCTCCCGGCCCCCCCGGGGTCTTGGCTTGGGATGATAGGCTGCCAGGCGCTGCCAGGCGTCAGGCAGGCTCAGGGCCTGGGCAAGGATGAACAGCATGGCCCCGATGGGGATGACGGATTGGGTAAAGCTCGAGGGTACCCAGGTGAGGCTCACCAGGGTGTCGCCCTGGAGAATGATCACGACCTGCCAGCCGACCCAGGCGAGGAGGGCGAAGAATCCGAATACGATGGACTCGGCCAGGACAAAAAGGGAAAGTTTCAAACGCGCCGGTGCCTTGTTGATCAGTCCCGAAAAGCCGATGTGGCTCCGTTTGAGCGCGGCCAGGGCCGATCCGTAATAGGTCACCCAGGCGAGCATGATGGATGCTACTTCGTCGTACCAGCTGAGCGAAGCGCCGACCTTGCGGTACACCACTGCTATAGTGACGATCACCGTGAGACCGCCTACCAGCGCCAGGACCAGGGATTCCAGCAGCCGCTCAATACGCCTTCTCAATCTCTCTACGGACGGCAAATACCTCTCCTTGTAATCCGACAAAGGAAATGCAAAAAATATTTTTTACCACAAAGAAACGAAATCCGATGAATGCATGGTGCAGTGCGTAAAAAAAACAAAAGAAAAAATGAGCTGCGAAAACCTGCTGTCCACGGGACATACCTAACGTTGCCGACTAAAATGCAACCCCGCAGTCCAACTGCCGGACTGCGGGGTGGGGCGTTATCGGACAAGCCTCCGGCTCATGCCGGAGGTGCTCCCGAAGTTACTTCGCCAGCTTCATTGCCTGGTCGATGAGCTTCTTGCCTCCCGGGACCGTGGAGCCGAACTCATCATAGATCGCCTGACTCGCCTTGATAAAGGCCTTTTTGTCCGCACGATTCACCTTCATGGATGCGCCGAGTTTTTTCTCCAGATCATTCTCGAGCTTCTCGGCCGTAGCGTAGACGAACTCCTGCATTTCTATGGCCGTTGCCTCCAGGATCTTCCGGACATCCTTGGGCAGCTTTTTCCACCGTTTCTTGCCGACGAGCAGGTAGCCCGGCGTGTATACGTGGCCGGTGAGAGACAGGTATTTCTGCACTTCCTGGAACTTCTGGCTGTAGATCTGCGCAAAGGGATTCTCCTGGCCGTCGATCACGTTAGTCTGGAGCGCGACAAAGACCTCGGAAAGCGCCATCGGCGTAGGATTGGCCCCGTAGGCCTTGAACATTTTTACGCGCCAAATCCCTTTGGGCGTTCTCAGTTTGATGCCCTTCAGATCCGCGGGACCGACGATGGGCCGCGCGTTGTTGGTGATGTGGCGGAAGCCGTTTTCCCATACGCCGAGTATCTTGTAGCCTTTGCTTTCAGCGGCAGGGGCGAGCTTTTTCCAGAAGATCTTGTCCCGGATCCTTCTCATGTGGTTCCGGTCTTTCACGAGGTACGGCATCTCGAACAGCCCGAAGACGTCAACGACCGATGACATTACCGTGGAAGGCAATGAAAAATCGACGGTGCCGAGCTTCAGTTTCTGCAGCAACTCTTTGTCTTTCCCCAACTGGCTGGACCCAAAGACCACAACCGTTGCCTTTTTGCCCAGTTTTGCGTTGGCACGCTTGGCAAACTCCTTGGCCGACAGGTCGAACAACGAGCCGGGCGCGCCGACATGCCCGAATTTCAACTCCAATGATTTTGCAAATCCGTTGCCTCCGAACACCATGACCAACACGAGTGCTGCACCAAACCATTTCAGTCCTCTCATACTTTTCCCCCTTTCCAATGATTGACGGCACCGACAGCGTAAGGATCCATTACCCCCGCGTTCGATACCCTTTTGAATGGCGAAGGCCGCCCTCACATTCGCGGCGAGCGAATCAAGGGATGATAATAAAGTATTCAGGTCGTGTGGGTGAGATGCTAGCATGAAACGAAGGAACTGTCAATAAAAACAAGAGCTGCGTTTCGGGCTTCACTTGAGATGGATTTACGATAGTAAATAGAAGGGTGCATTGGGCTTCAGGAGAGACCCTTCAATGACAAAGACCAAAACCCAAAGTTCAAATGAATGCCAAAAAAACGAATCGTATAGTTGAAGTTTGTTTATTTGTCGTTTATTTGATATTTGGATATTGAAAATTGATATTTCTCTTTTCAAGTTCCCGAACCGGCCGCTTCGAGGATTCGCATGGCACGCGTCGTGTTGAAGACGCCGCAGACACAGAACTTGGCCATGTATTGGCACGCCTGGTCATGGCCAAATCGCCCTTCGCGCACGCCGTCCACCATCTTCCTGGCGAAATTCGCGGCGATCATCCCGTGACCGCACATCGTCGTCAGCGACAGGATGTCCCGCTCCGGGAGGCGCTCAAGGTCTCCGGCAAAGGGCAGGGAATACTCCACGGAATGGGGCGTGAGATGGATCTCACCGCAGACCTCCCGCACGTCGTCGACGAGGGCGCTCACGTTCACCGAGAGCCCGAGATCCAGATCCTGAAGCTCCTTCAGGAAGCCGCCCATGGCCCCACGGTTGCCGAAGACGACGGCGGCCGTGCCCAAAGCAGCAACCTCGGCAATAAAGGTTTCCGGGGCGACCTTTTCGTGCCTGCCGGAGAAGTAGAGCTTGAGAAAGGTCAGGTTTTTCTCGGGCCGGTACAGGGGATTGATCACGGCGTTGCCCATGTTGATGGGGTCGTACTTGAGAGCAGTCCGAAAGAACGTCTGGACCTTCGCAGCTGCGCCGTCGTCATTGATTCCCTTTGCCGCCATGGCAAAGACAATATAGTCATCCCTGAGGGTATCCGGTTTGCCGAATCGATGGAGGGTATTGGTCATGCCTGCCTCTCTGTTCCCCGGGATTTCGCGTTGCTCTGTCTGCCCAGCCCCAGGTTCACCTTGGCGCGCCAGGCATCGTATCCCTCCTTCGCAAGCACGGCACGGAGGGGATCATTGCCGTCGCTGTCGCAGCGGGTGGACACGCCGAGGCTGACCACGGTGTCCAGTGTCTTTGCGACGGCCTTGATGGCGCTCAGGACACCGGGCACCTCCTCGAGGCGCGTCTTGAACTCAACGATGCAGGAGAGGACCTTCTCGTCGAGGATGTCCTCGCGGATGCCGCCGGCTCCGGCATCGGACATCAGGGAGGTCACGGGGTTTTCCTTCTCGAAAGCCACTCCTTGACCGGCAAGGGCCCGGGTGGCCTTGTCCACGTCCCGGAAGAAGACACCGACGCCGGGGCGTCCGAATTCCACGACGAACCCGGCCTCCCCGGTTCCGACACGGTTTGTCACGTCGTTCGTCTTGACCTCGGCGGTTCCCCTGCCGTGGATGCCCGTGGACTCATGGGTGACCATGGGATCGCTGAAGGCGCTGCGCACGATGCGCGGCCACGCCAATTTCTCGGGTTCCAGGGCTTCGGTTGGGCAGAGGTCCGGATCGGGCTGGAAGCGGAGGCGGATTTTCTTCAGAAGGCGCCTGGCCCAGCGCACGGGGCCGCCGGGCAGGTGCTCGAAGCTCATCCCCCGGTAGCAGGTGTGGCACTCGACGCAAGCCTCGCGGTTCACTTCGGCAAGGAGGTCAGGTCCGATGACGATGGCCCCCATGGGGCAGACGGGTACGCAGTTGGCGCAGCCCACGCATTTTTTCTTTGATATGTTCATGCGGGAAAAACCGAAACGACGAGGCGGCCGGAACGATCTCCGGGCGCCATCGGAGACTTCTCAGTCGACAAAGAGGGGA
>DMKB01000214.1 GCA_003454665.1 Nitrospiraceae bacterium
GAAGTCTGCAGGCATCGGTGCGGATGACGTAGGGTTCATCGCCGCCCACGGTACGGGCACGGTATACAATGATGCCATGGAAATGGGGGCATTTCGTGCAGTCTTCACCCATGCCGCGATGCCGCTCTATTCGATAAAAGGGGGTATGGGCCATACCATGGGAGCCGCAGGGCTTGTAGAAACGATCATCGCGCTGCGATCGCTCAGGGAGAGAACAGTTCCTCCTACGATCAATCTTGAAGAGGCTGATAAGGACGCCGTGGGGTGGGCTACTTCCCGCTGCCGCGCTGTAGACCGTCACCAGGCGGCTCTGCTGACGAATGCCGGCTTCAGCGGGGTTAACGCCGCATTGATTTTAGCGTCAGGGTAGTCATGGTGATTTCGGTACGTGGCATAGGATGGTTGAACCAGGAAGAATACGGCTGTGTCAGAACGGGTACGAGGCGATCGCGCAGGGACGGTGAGCCCGGGAGGGAGTTGTTTACCTACCCGGTAAAATATTTTGGGCGGCTCGACGGGGCCTCCCGAATGACCTGTTATGCCGTTGCCCTTGCGCTGGAAGACGCCGGGATCGGCTATGGGCAATATCAGAAACAGGACATCGGTATCATCGGGACGAATGCAACAGGTTCTCTGGGGGCGGATACACGGTACTTCAGGGACTATATAGACAGCGGACGCACCTTGTCGAGGGGCAATCTGTTTATCTATACGCTGCCGTCAAGCCCTTTGGGCGAAGCAGCCATTCATTTCGGGCTCCAGGGCCCGCTGCTGTACACGGCGACCCATCCCGCTTCCCTGTCTGCGGCGATCGACATGGCCGTCGAGAGCATATGTGCTGATGAATCACCGATCATGCTTGCCGGCACGATTGAAGAGCGGGAAGCGGTCTTTTTCGTTGTGGCAAAAAATGACGATCGGCAGTATGATACGCTGTGTGATGTGACCGAGGCGACGGCGCTGGTGAATGCCAGCCGTACGCTTGAGGAAATGATAACCGAACTAACGAATGCAGGTAGAGGAAAGGTGTAGCGTGAAACTAAAACTCATTTACCCAAAATGGCCTAAACTGAGCCGTCAAACGGAATTCCATCTTCCACCGCACGGTCCGGTCTGCTTTGCCGCGACCGTTCCCGATGATGTGGAGATCTCTTTTTATGATGAAAATGTTCAGGATATCAACTTTGACGAGAAGGCCGACCTCGTAGCGATCTCCGCAATGCTCACCTGTCAGATTCCCCGGGGATGGGAGATCGCCGATAAATTCAGGGCCAGGGGCGTTCCCGTGATCTTCGGCGGCATCGGAACCCAGCTGCATTATGAAGAGACCCTGCAGCATGCGGACTCCGTATTCCTCGGCGAGGCAGAGGGCCGCTTTGGGGACGTTCTCGACGATCTCCGGAACCATAGATTAAAAAAAGTATATGACTACATGAGGAATTTTCCGGACATCCAATTAGTGGGGCCGGCGAGACGGAGCATCCTGGACCGCGATCGGTATAACTATCGGGGGGTGCAGATGGTCGACCTGATACATGCATCCCGCGGCTGCCGGTTTAACTGCTTTCCCTGCTGCACGCCTTTTCTGGGAGGGCGTAAGTTCCGGCCGAGAGACATCGACGCGGTCCTGGAGGAGATTGCCGGCATAGACAACAACCGGCTCTTTTTTGTCGATAATTCCATGGCCCAGGACGATGCCTGGGAAAAGGAATTATTCAAGGCCCTGATTCCGTTGAAGAAAAAATGGATTTCCCATCCCATCAAGGATGACGATGAAATCCTTGACCTGGCGGCAGAGGCGGGCTGCTGGTACGTCTATCAGGCGATTTTTGATACGTCCGATCATATCCGGAGCAAGGTAAAGCGGCTTCAAGAGCGCGGCATCGGCGTGGAAGGAACGATCATCCTCGGCATGGATGACCATGACGAGGATTCCATCAAACGGCTTGTCGACTTTCTTCTCGAAATAAAGCTCGATCTGGCTGAATTTACGATCTTGACACCGTTCCCCCATACGCCGATCAGGAAATCACTGATCGAAGAAAAAAGAATTCTCCATGATGACTGGCTTCGCTACACCGGGGGCGATGTTGTCTTTCAGCCGGCACAGATGAGCCCCGATACGTTGCAGAAGCTCTATCATTACGCATGGGACACCTTTTACGGCGAAAGCCAGAATGTAAAAATGGCAAAACTGTTTCTGCAAGTCATTGAAAAGGAAAAGGCGGACGGCACCTATCGCCGCACGAGCCTCAGGAGAAGGGCCCGGAAGTCCACAGAACTGGTAAAACCGTAATGAGAATACTGATCGTCTCATCCAACATAACCCGGTCTCCGTATCCACTCTATCCGCTCGGTGCCAGCGTGATCGCATCCGCGCTGAGCAGCGACGGGCATGACGTCGTTCAATTCGACTATCTGCAGCACAATACTTCGCTTGATGCTTTTGCCGACGAGGTTCGTCGTTTCAAGCCGGAGCTGGTCGGAATTTCCGTGCGTAATATCGACAACGTCAATTTCATGAGCGAGCAATATTATATTGACGTTGTCAAGGATATCGTGGCACACATTCGGCGGGAATCGAGGGCCACGGTGATATTAGGCGGGGCGGGATTTTCTCTTATTCCCGATCTTATTCTGCAAGAGACGGACGCCGACTACGGTATTGTCGGTGAAGGAGAATCACTGGTCGTTGAGTTTGCCCGCAATGCAGCCAGAGGCATATATCCGGAAGAACGACTCCTCGTATCGCACAGTCGGTTGACCGGCACTGAGATGTGCGCAGCGCAATATGATGAAACCCTGATGCAGTACTATCTTCATAACGGAAATATCGCTTCAGTACAGACGAAGCGGGGTTGTACCTACAACTGCGTCTATTGCTCCTATCCAGTTTTGGAGGGCTCGACGATCCGGAGACGACCCCCCGGCGCCGTTGTGGATGATATTGAATTGCTCCGGGATACCCATAATGCAAAGTATATATTCTTTGTCGATTCCGTGTTTAATGACGACGAAGGAGCGTACCGCGATGTGGTCGATGAAATGATACGGCGCAAGGTCACGATTCCCTGGACGTGTTTTTTGAAGCCGAAAGGATTGAATGACGAGATTGTCGAGCGTATGAAGATGACCGGCTTTTCCGCTGCCGAGATAGGGTCGGATGCCGCCTGTGATATTACCCTGAAGAAAATGGGAAAAACCTTTTGCTTCAGTGATATCGTAGAGTGCAATGATTTGCTGGTGAAACACGGGATTGCCACGTCCCATTTTTTCATGTTCGGCGGGCCGGGGGAGACGAAAGAGACCGTCGTTGAGGGAGTCAGCAATATCATCAGCCTCAGAAACTGCGTCTCCTTTATCTTTATGGGCATTCGGATTCTTCCCGATACCGCCCTCTATCGATTGGCTATACAGGAAAACCTTCTTGCACCGCACGAGCCGCTCCTCAAGCCGGTCTTTTATTTTTCCCCGTCCATCGATAAAAAATGGATGGAGGATACGTTAACCAAAGGATTCGCGCAAATACGGCACTGCATATTCCCTCCCGATTCACTTGACAGCAGCCTGGCGGTTCTTCATAAATTAGGATACTCGGGAAGCTCCTTCCCGGTAAAAACGACACGAAACGAGTGCGATGTTGCAAAATAATTCCGGTCTCCCTGATCAGGTATGGTGCGCGATCCCTGTTTTTAATAACAGGAGCACTGTCCGGGACGTTGTGAGCGGGTGCCGTGCAATTCTGAAGAACGTTGTCGTCGTCGATGACGGCAGTGCCGATGCGGATGTAACGTCATTGCTCTCCGGTCTTGATGTCGTCGTGCTGCAGCACGAAAAAAACCACGGCAAGGGTCAGGCGATTCTGACTGCCGCACGGTATGTCGAGTCCCAGGGCGGCGTATTTATGATAACCATAGATGCCGATGGACAGCATTACCCGCGGGACATTGAGCAATTTGTTCCCCTCTTACAGGAGCATGACGCCACTATACTCATCGGTAGTAGAAACTTCCATGCGGATAATGTGCCGAACTCAAGCAAGTTCGGCAGAAGATTCGCGAACTTTTGGCTCCGTGTAGAAACCGGAGTGATCATCGATGATTGTCAGAGCGGCTTTCGCGCCTATCCGGTCAAGTATCTTAACCGGATGATCTTTAAAGGGTCGCATTATGATTTGGAGGCCGAAGTTTTGGCAAAAGCCGTGTGGGCGGGTCTGCGGCTTAGGACGGTGCCTATCGATGTTCGTTATCCACGACCAGAAGACCGTATGTCCAGCTTCAGACCGTTTCTCGACAATATGCGTCTTACGCTGATCCACTCCATGCTCGTGGGAAGGCGTTTGCTGCCGCTACCTCATAAGAAACTGGTGGCCGACGAACAGAAGCGTGATACAAGCCTCCTGCGGCATCCCGGTGTGTTCCTAAAAAAGCTTCTGCGGGAACAGGCCACCCCGGGCGGGCTGGCTTTTTCCGCGGCAGTAGGGACCTTTATTGCCGTGCTTCCCCTGCTGTTTGTACACACGGTCGTCATTCTCTACGTTTCCGTGCGTTTGAACCTGAACAAGATCGTTGCCGTTAATGTTCAGCACCTTGCGATGCCTCCCTTTGTCCCGGCACTGTGCATTGAAGTCGGGCATTACCTGAAACATGGGAGATGGTTGACAAACCTGTCGTTCGAGACCGTCTTTGAACAGTTCTCCGATCGTCTGCTCGAATGGTTTTTGGGATCCCTTATTATCGCCCCCATCGGCGCTCTTGTGGTAGGGGTCGTCACGTACACCTCGGCAATGCTGATTAAGAAACTTGGTGATCTCAATGCGTCGTGAGGCGGCCAGTGACAGAAAGCGCGGAAATACCTTGGGGTTCTGGTTCTTTACCGTATCGGTGAGAATATTCGGTTTGTCCGGCGCCTATGGCCTGCTGTATCCGGTCAGTCTCTATTATCTTCTCTTCGACCGAGCGGCGGTTGCCGCAAGCATGGCGTATGTGAAAAGGCGATTTAAACAGCACAATTTTCTGCAGAGAATATTCGATGTCTACCGGCTGTTCGTCAGCCAGGGAAAGAATCTCATCGACCGCTTTGTTGCCGTTGCCGGGGGCGGTGACTTTGACGTGGAAGTGCTGGGATACGAACGGGTTATGAATATCCTCGCGAATTCGGAGCGGGGAATCATCCTGTTGACGGCCCATATCGGGAACTGGCAACTCGTGATGCCCTCGCTCAAGAAGTTGGAAAAGACGGTCTATCTCCTCATGCGGCCGGAGGACAATCACGCCGTCAAACGAGCGCTGAAAATCCACGACGGGACCGACGCGATCAGGATCATATCGTCCGAGAATTTTCTCGGTGGGGTACTGGAATCCATGAAGGCCCTCAACGAGGGGAGCATCGTTTCCATCATGGGAGACCGAACGTACGGGCATAATTCAACGTCAGCGGCGTTTCTCGGGGAGAAGGTTGATTTTCCCTCCGGCGCGTTCAGTATTGCCGCGGCCGCGGGTTGCCCCGTCATCGTGCTGCTGTCGGCGAAAGTCGGCAAGAGAAACTATGTTCTCGACCTTACCAATGTTATTGAGCCGCGATACCGGAACCGGGAGAAAAGGCAGGAGGATATTCAGGCGTCTGTGCAAGCATTCGCTTCAGTGTTAGAGAAGTATGTTGATCGCTACCCCTTTCAGTGGTTCGTCTTTCGCGATGTCTGGCAGGGGAACGCGTAAACACAAGTGGATAACGTAAGCTAAGGAGAAGATATGGAGAATACGAAAGAGCAGGCACTGTCACAGGTAAAGAAAGATTTGAAAGAGATGCTCGTGTCGGGTTTGTCCCTGGACGATGTTACGCCAGACGAGATAAAGGATGATGAGCCGCTGTTCGGTGAAGGGCTGGGCCTCGATTCCCTCGACGCAGTGGAAATAGTCGTTCTGTTACAGCGAAATTTCAACATAGAGGTCAAGGACATGGACCAGGGCAGGGAAATCTTTCAGTCTGTCAATACCTTGGCCGATTATGTAATCAAGAACAGAAAGTAATATTCACTCAAGGGCAGCGTAGTGATGCAGCAGGGGAATTATTTTTGAAAGGGCTTTGTCGGCGTGACGGCACATTCGATTGGTATGAAAGGCGAGCGGGTATTGATAACCGGCTGCGGCGCTGTTTCCGCTGCAGGTATGAACCGTAGTGAGACGCTTGATGTGTTTGCTCGCGGACAGAGAAACGCCGGGCCGGTTACGCTGTTCGAGACCGCTCTGCCCTATCCCGTTTTTGAAGTCAGGGAAATCCCGCGTGCATTCTTTTTGGAAGGACAGAGGACATTGAGTCTGGCCCTCATCGCAGCAGACGAGGCTCTCGGAGAAGCTCGTTTGTCGAAGGATCTCTCGTCCTATCGTGTCGGGGTCTGCATGGGAACGACCGTGGCGAGCCAGCTGAACGACATAGAATTTTACCGGTCATACCGTACCCATGGATCAGCGCCGATGACGGCCGCCCATCGATACGTGAACGGCAATATCGCCGAGCATCTTGCCCGTGCCGTCAAGGCGCGCGGGCCTTCCCTTACCGTGGTGAACGCGTGCTCTTCCGGAACGGATGCGATTGGTGTTGCCCTATCCTGGTTGAGGAGCGGCCTGTGTGACATTGCTCTTGCCGGCGGTGCGGACGAAATGAATCGCATCCCGCTCTGCGGTTTCGGGTCTCTCGGCATCGTAAATGAGGGTCTCTGTGCGCCCTTTGACCGGGACCGGCAGGGTTTGAATCTGGGAGAGGGCGCAGGCGTTCTGGTCCTCGAAACAGCGGCCTCTGCCCGGCGGAGAGGAAATGCTGCCGACCTGTACCTTGCGGGATATGGCTCGGAAAGCGATGCCTACCACCTTACGGCCCCCCATCCCGAAGGGGTAGGGCTCAGGGCATCGATCAATCGGGCCCTCGCCGAGTCCGGCATAGCACCGCAGGACGTCAGTTTCGTGAATGCCCATGGGACGGGCACCATCGATAATGATGTTGTTGAGGGGAAGGTTTTGCGGGACCTATTCGGGGCGGATGTTACCATGCTGTCTACCAAGGGATTTACCGGGCATACCCTGGGAGCCGCGGGTGGGCTGGAAGCCGTATTTACCGCCGCAGGTCTGCAGGAAGGCTGGATACCGGCGAGCATCGGTTTCAGCACCCTTGATGAAGACATTGGCCTCGCTCCGGCCAGAAAGAAGACGACGATAACGGGGCGGTATGCCCTTTCCACGTCACTGGCGTTTGGAGGGAACAATGCCGCCCTCGTTGTTGGCCGGGATGGGAAAGCATGAATATTTACGGTATGGGTGTTCTGTTTAACCGCGGCAGGGGAATTGCTTCGTATGAGGCGGCACTGCGGCAGGGATGGCAAAAGCCCTCAGAAGTGGAGGCCCCCTACGGACCGGGAGGAACATATCCCGTCTACCAGGTTGACCTGGAACAGATTCCGGACCGGACGATACTTAAAAAGATGCGCCGTTCGGACAAACTGAGCAAGATGGCTGTTCTTGCCGCCCATGATGCCGTCGACGACTGCGGAATACCGGATATTCGCCAAAAGAATGTCGGCATCATCGTTGCGACGGGACACGGCGCGCATCCGACAACCTTTGAATTTCTGGATGGTATCCTCGATTTCGGCGAAGCCGCGGCGTCTCCAACGGTGTTTTCCAATTCCGTGCATAATGCCGCAGCTTCGTACATTGCCTCGGTCCTCGACATCCACGGGCCGACGCTGACGGTAACACAATTCCTTTTTTCCTTTCAGGCCGCCCTGCAGTTGGCGAAGGTATGGCTCGAGGAAGAGCGGTGTGACTATGTGCTGGTCGGTTCTGCCGATCTTTATGGCGAGGTTATGGGATACATCGGCAACAGCATGCTGACGACGGCAGACGACGGAAAAATCAGACCCTTTCATTTTAAGCCTTCATCCCATGTGCCCGGAGAGGGCTCGGTTTTCTTCCTTGCCGGGAACGGGCCGTCGCAATCCGTGTATTGTTCCGTTGCTGACGTCAGCGTCGGCGGGGACCAGGGCGATGGGGCGCCCGCTGATCTCATCATCCTTGACGCGGACGGCATGCTTCCCGATGAAACCGCCTACCTGGCGAGTGTGTCGGGCGATATTCCTGCTGCGTCCTATACTCCGCTTTTCGGCAGCATGATGACCGGCAGCGCGTTCACCTGCGCGGCAGGCGCATTAATGCTGAAGAATCAGGTGCTTTATCCGAACCCCGTTGTGGACAATCCCCACGACGTCAGACTACTGAAGGAGAAAACGGATGCTCCCGCAAGAGCCATCCACTGCATACGGTATAACGCCCATGCGGAAAGAGCTGTTATCAATCTCAGAGGAGCGCCATGAAGAAGGTGGGTGATCTCCCCTTGTATTGACACAGGGGGCCTCATTATTGAAGCATGAGTGCCGCTGTTTTCATCGTAGGTAATCACAAGGTAGGTGTTGAATTTTGCCGGTTCGTTAGATATACTTATTGAGGAAATCGTGTGCGTGCCGAAAGGTAGTCATTTCACTTGACGGAGGTCAATCATGCGTTTCAGCAAGCTAATGATCGGCGTAGTGCTCGTACTGCTGGTAGTGGCGTTGATTACCGTACCGGGTGCTCATGCAGCTGGGGGACTCGAAGGGAAAACATATTTTACCACTGCGAACATCTGGTTCGAGAAGCCACAGCGGATATACTCGACGAATTATCACAAAGGGGCGATCCTTCTTCTCGGAGAGAAGGTTCTGGTAACCGCTGTTTCCGGAAAGGCGATCCATTTTACCGGCGAAGACGGCGCGAACTACACCATCGCATTCATGAAAAACCACCACAGCCAGAAAACGACGGTAGAATCGTATTTTAACCAGTACTTTTCGAAGCAGAGCCCGCTCCTGCCGGGAAGCCCCTATCAGCAGTTAACGGCCGACGAAAAATGGCACGTCAAAACAGGAAGCATTAAAATTGGCATGAGCAAGGCCACGGTTCTCATGGCCTACGGGTATCCGCCGAGTCATAGGACGCCTTCCTTGAAAAACAGTATATGGGTATACTGGGTTAACCGGTTTGTCAAAAAAAACGTCTATTTCAAGGATGGACGGGTGTATAAAATCAAATAGAAGAGGTAGAGCAACCATGACCACCGGTGAGATCGAAAAGAAGCTGATTGAGGGGATTGCTGCTATTACGGGCAAGGACCCGTCTGTTATCAAGACGGACGTGCCATTTCATACGCTGGGAATAGATTCCTTGAGTTTTGTGGAACTGCTTGTGTTCGTCGAGAAAACGTTCACGATTCAACTGATCGGAACAGATTTGACAAAAAAGGATTTTGAGACGGTCCAGGCGCTGGCGTCGTTTATCAGTAAAAATCTACCGTGAGGTGGGGAACGGGTTTGTGGCAATGAAAGGTAAGCGGTATCTTTCCGGGTCTGACTGGGTTATCTGCACGCTGGACCACACCCTGAAGATGTCGACCTGCGCCGGCAACATGTCGCAGGTCGTTTTTATGCTCGATTCCCCGATCGATGAAGCCGCGGTCAGGCATCATCTGCAAAACTATGTTGACCACCTACCGGTCGCCTTCGGGAGGGTGGCGCGTAATTATTTTTTCAATTTGGCCCCGTACTGGAAGATTCCGGAAAAGGCCGGTCCTGCCATAAATCTCAGGGTATATCACGTCGATGATTCTTCGGGCCGGGAAGCCGTTCTGAACGTGCTCGAACAAACGGTCAACAGGCCCTTTCAGAACGACAATGAACATCTTGCATTTCATCTGATTCAGGGGGGGAGCCGGCAAAGCTGGTTCGCCATGACCTTTGACCATCGTCTGCTTGACGCCCGCGGCGCGGAAGCATTCCTGAATCTTTTTCAGCAGTATTGGCTTGAAAAGGGAAATCCCGATGTTTTGGACGGCATTGCATTGACCGCGCCGTCGGGATTGACGAATTGGAAGAAGAAGTTTTCCGCCGGGAGGAACGTCAACCGTACATTCATAGCCTTGTCACGGCATACGCCCGAGACCCTTCCGGTCCCGGTGCAAAAGGACACCGGTTTTCGGTTTGCTCTCCTCGCGTTCGGCAAACAGGAAACCGGGCGGATTTATGACGCTGCGTACCGTGAAGCAGGGTATTTGATGGAGATGCCCTATTTGCTGTCTGCCGTTATTCTGGCCATGCATGAGTTGTTCAAAAAAAGAGGGGTGGAGCTCCCGGTGCATTATTTGATTCCCCTTTCCCTCGATCTTCGATCTGCCGATGATATCAGGGAGGAATTATTTTTCAATCACGTGTCATATCTCTTCTTCCAGGTTCATGGGGAAGGCGTTCCGGAGAGAGGAGCGTTGATACAGTCTATTAAGGAACAGATGTATGAGCAGGTTAAGTCGGGCCTTCCGGCGGATCTTGCCGAGGCAAGCTACCTGACCAGGATCGCGCCGCTGCCTGTTCTGGGAAAGCTTCTCCACCTGCCGTTCAAGGGGAAAGTCGCCTCATTCATGTTTTCCCATGTCGGCAAGAGTTCCTATGGCTACGAGGAGATCATGGGGGGGGAAGTGGAAAATCTGTTCCATATGCCCCGTCTTCCCATTCCGCCCGGCCTCGGGTTCTTTTTTAACACGTTCGGCGGACGGCTGAACCTGACGGTTTCCTCGGTAAGCGGCATGCTGCACCAAGAGGAGATCAGTGCGCTTGAACAGGGCCTTCGGGAGGGATTGCTTCCGAGCACACCGCAATGAACACCCATTGTGACATACTGGTCGTCGGTGGAGGCGTGGCCGGAACAGCCGCTGCCGTGGCAGCGGCACGCACTGGATGCCGGACCGTGCTGATCGAACGCGAGCAGTATCTTGGAGGAATCGGGTATTCGGGCTTGCTTCAGCACCTCTGCGGCTTGTATGTAAACAGCGAAACCGAGCCGAAGGAAACGTTAAACAATGGCATTGCCCGGGAACTCGTTTCGCTTTTGGGCAAGCGCACTCCGCAGCGGAAGGTGGTAAAAATCGGCCAGGTCTATGTACTGCCCTATTCCCGGGATGATTTGCAGTTTGTTCTTGGTTCGCTCTGTTCTGCTGAGCCGTCGTTGTCAGTTTTCCCTGAGGCTGAAGCCTTGTCGGTTGAGAGCAATCAGGGCGTACTAATGAACGTCACGGTAGGCCGCTCCGGAATTACGCAGGAAATCCAGCCGGGGATGGTCATAGATTGTACGGGAAGCGGCGCAGTGTCCGTCATGGCCGGCGCTTCCTTCGATATGGCGCCGCCGGAGCGCGTGCAACTCGCCGGCTACATCGTCCAGATACGGGCTCTCGTCAATCGCGACGACAGCCTGTCGATAAAAGTTCCCTACTACTTGGCGGATGCGGTTAACAAGGGCAAGCTGCCGCCCTTTCTCCGGTTTACCACCTTTACGCCCGGAGAGGAGCCCGACGAGGGCTTTTGTAAATTGAGTATTGACGGACAGATCGACCATGACCGGGAGCAGCTGGCGCGGCAATACGCCGAGACGGTGCACCGCTATCTTTCGACCGTACTGCCGTCATTCAAGGACTCCCGTATCGCTGCGTCTTCCCGGGGAGTCATGGACCGGGAAGGCAGGAGAATACGGGGGGAGTACACGCTGACCGAGGATGATGTGGTGCGGGGAAGAAAATTTCCTGACGGCGTGGCAAAGAATTCCTGGCCCATTGAACTATGGGACCGGGAGCGGGGTACGCTCTACCGGTACCTCAAGCCCGGCGACTATTACGAAATCCCGCTGCGCTGCCTTACGGTGCAGGGCTTTCGTAATCTTCTCTGCGCCGGCCGCTGTATCTCTGTCTCGCATGAAGCGCTGGGTTCCACGCGGGTCATGGGTACGTGCATAACACTCGGGGAGCAGGCCGCCGTTGCGGCCGCTCACTACCTGCGCCACGGTTATTATCCGCAGACGAGGGAAAAAAGAGAAACGGCGAAGGAAAAAATAACCTAAGGAGTTATCTTGTGCGTATACTACTCGTTAAACCGTCACCGCAGCTTCTTATCGCGAAGCGCCTGCAGGAAGGCTTTCTCCACCTGGAGCCCCTGGAACTCGAGATCGTCGCAGGCGGCGTGCCGCTGGAAGACGATGTCGAAATTCTCGATTTAAGCCTCGAAGAAGAGCCTTTTCAGGGCTTTCGCGGCAAAGTGGCGTCCTGGAAACCGCAGATCGTCGGCTTTACGGGATACAGCAGTCAATCCGGCATGGTGAAAGAGCTCGCCGCGGCGGCTAAGGAGCATGATGCTAATATCGTTACGGTCGTGGGCGGCACCCATGCGACGATCATTCCGAACGATTATGGCGTACCAGCAATCGATTGTATTGTTCGTGGCGAGGGGGGTACGGTTTTTCCCGAGATCCTCAGGCGATACAAAGAACAGCAACCGCTCTTCTTCGGGGACGCCGTGCTGTCGCCGCAGGACCCGGCGTTTGCGGAAAAGGCAACGACACTGCCGCCGCACTACCCCGCAGTGGAAGATATCCCGCTGGCACGGAGAGACCTTGTCGACCGATCACGATATTTCTGTATCTGGACATCGAGTACGGAAAAGAGCCTGGACACCATTTTTCCTCGGACCGCCAGCTTCCGAACGTCGATCGGCTGCGCTTTCTCATGCTCCTTTTGCGTTGTCCATCATATCATGCACCGAAAATACCTGCAGCGGTCTCCTGAGGACGTCGTCGATGAAATAGAACGGGTACCGGAAGACCATATCTATTTTGTTGATGACGAGACGTTTTTGAACAAAGCCCGCATGACAACCGTTGCCGAGCTTCTCCTGCAGCGGGGGATCAGGAAGAAATATATCAGCTGGGCGCGTAGTGACACCATCGTTAAATATCCCGATCTGTTCCGGCTCTGGAAGGAGGCCGGTCTGAGCGTTGTCTATGTCGGGCTGGAGGCAATGGTCGGTTCCCGGCTGGATAAGTACAAAAAACGCACGAATGTAGAGACGAACCGGAAGGCGATTGAGGTCCTTCGTGACATTGGCATAACGCTGCACGCAAGCTTTATGGTAGATCCTGATTTCTCCGTCGAGGATTTCCAGTTGCTCGAAAAGGAAATTATGAATGTCTGCCCCGCAGAGGTCACGTTTACCGTATTTTCCCCGTCTCCCGGTACCGAGCTGTGGCAGCAGCATAAAGATGATTACATCTGTGATCCCTATTTGTTTTACGATTGTATGCACACAATTTTACCGACGCGACTCAAGATAAAGCGGTTTTATCAGCATTTCGCCCGGCTGTCGAGTATCGCCCTCAGGGCGAATCCCCTCAGGGTGAACAAGGTCCGGATTCCCTTTAAAGAGATGGTGCGGGTCATTTTTCTCGGCACCCGGTTCATATTTGCTCTGCGGGGTATCTACCGCGATTATCCTCGTAAAGACGTGACATGAATATATTTGAAACAATTCGTCATGAGACCGCTGACGTGACCGACAAAATAGCGGTTATCGAAGGAAATGACCGACTCACCTACGGGCAGTTGCTTGCAACGGCGGACCGCATCGCCGGTAGGCTCGCGAAGAGCGGCGTCGAACCCTTTTCTCGCGTCGGCATTCTGTGTGAAGACAGTATCGACGCCATTGCCGCGAGCCTTGCCGTCCTGTCGCTCTCGACCGTGGTTGTCCCGGTTCCGACGGCGCAGGCCGATGCTGAAATCAACCTGGCCCTCGACCGGATTGACGTGCATTATCTGCTGTTCGAAGAGGGCACCTATGGTGATCGGCATGCCGTTCCTCTCGGGGCGGGCATTTTTCACCGGAAGAAATTTTTGTTGCTGCAGCGGACCGTCCCGGCCGGGCCGCCACGGGGCTATGAACGAATGAATCCTGCGTTTATTCGATTCAGCTCCGGCACGACGGGTACGAGCAAGGGTGTTGTTCTCTCCCATGAATCGATTCTTGAACGGACCAACGCCGCCGATCGGGGCCTGCGGATCACCGCTGAAGACACGGTGCTCTGGGTCCTCTCCATGAGTTTTCATTTCGTGGTGACGATCCTTCTCTTCCTGCGCCGTGGGGCAACAATCGATCTCTGCGGACAACGGTTCCCCGGTTCTCTGATAGAGGGGCTTACCCGGTTCGCGGGAACGTTTATTTATGCATCCCCCTTTCACTACAGTGTCCTGGCACATTCTGCCGCATTACCGTCTGACTCCTTTAAAAACGTGCGTATGGCCGTCTCGACGGCGATGAAACTCCCCGACACGATTGCCGAAGCATTTTCTGAGAAATTTGGCTATGAACTGAACGAGGCCTACGGAATCATTGAGGTGGGGCTGCCCTTCATTCGGCTTTCCGGCGGCGGGGAAAAGCGGGGTTCCGTCGGCACGTTGCTGCCCGATTATAAGCTGCGGATAGACAACCAGGACGCAGAGGGTATCGGTGAAATTTATCTGAGCGGCAAAGGGATGCTGGATGCCTATTATTCTCCCTGGCAGGATCGTGAGAGCGTATTACACGACGGCTGGTTTAAAACAGGAGATCT
>DMKB01000261.1 GCA_003454665.1 Nitrospiraceae bacterium
TGACAGGATGGACAGGATAACATCCGATAAATAGCTTTAAAAAAACCTGTTAATCCTGTCAAAGACTTGTCTTGCGTCTGGATTTTTTTCTTGCCATTTCGGCAAGTATTTCACTCGCAACATACTAACCCGGACAGGCCAGAACCAAACCTTTTCTTGACAGGATGTATAGCCTAAAGGCCACAGGCAGGATACCAAAAGTAGGCGCTCCTAAGCGAAACCACATAAATAGCTTTTTAAAAACCTGTTAATCTTGTTAATCCTGTCAAAGACTTCTTCTTGTTCGGATTCAGGCTTTTATTTACTCTCCCTTTCTCTGTATCCCGAGTGGCCGTTTCTGGTTCTGGGCCATCTGTGGTTCAATCCGCCTTCATCAGCATTTTTTACGGCAGCTCATGGTCGCTGCTGAATCGGTTCATAGGTACAGCCCGTGCGGCCGCAGTAGTTGCCGACGTAGTCCGATGCAGGCCGGTAGAGCGCCGGCTTTTCCTGTGCGTCCCCGAACTTTTCTTCTATGATATGGGCAGACCACCCCGCGATCCTCGATACGGCGAAGACCGGCGTCATGAGGTCGCCCGGAATGCCCATCATGTGGTAAACCGGTGCGCTGGAGAAATCCACGTTCGCCTTGATCGTCGTCTTTCCTCTCTTTTCGAATTCCGCGAGGGCGCTTTGCTCGATCTCGCTCGATAGCCGGCACCACTGGTCCTGTCCCGACTTTTTCGCCAGCCGGGTGCACATTGCCTTCAGATACTTCGCCCGCGGGTCAGTTGTCTTGTACACCGCATGGCCCATACCCATGATCTTCTGCCCCCCCTCGAGCTGCTTCTTCACCCAGCCGGGAATGTCCTTCTCCTTCTCGACTTCCAGGAGCATCTTCATCACCTGGGCATTAGCGCCGCCATGCAGGCTGCCCGAGAGAGCGCCCACGCCTGCCGTGACGCCGGCATACAGGTGCGCCCGTGTCGAGACGACCTCGCGGCAGGCAAAGGTGGAAGGATTGAACGTATGGTCCGCATGGAGCACCAGGGCTGTGTCGAAGTCCTTGGCCGTCTCCGGATCGGGTTTTACGCCGTTCAACTGCCAGAGAAAGTTACCGGCATGGGACAGGGTATTGTCGGGCGCGAGCGGTTCGAGCCCCTGCCTGATGCGGTGCCATGCCGCGACCAGCGCAGCCATGCGGGCGATGAGCCTCACTGCCTTCCGGTGATTGGCCTCTCGTGAATCATCAAGCAGGTCCGGATCGGCCATTGCCAGGAGCGGTACCGTCGCCTGGATGACGTCCATGGGGTATGCTTCTTTCGGCCACGTCTTCAGGCTCTCGAGCACATACCCCGGCAGCCTCCTCGCCTCGACCAGTTGAGCGGGAAATTCCTCGACCTGTTTTTCATTCGGCAGCGCGTCGTGCAGGAGGAGGTAGGCGGTCTCCTCATAGGTTGAGTTCTCGGCAAGTTCCTCGATCCGGTATCCGCGGTAGATCAGGATGCCCTTCTCACCGTCGATGAGGCTGATCTTCGTGTCCGCTACACTCACGCCCCGCAAGCCGGTGTTTTTTACGGAAGCTGTTGCCATCGCTCATCCCCCCAATAAAGTGCAAATTCGAAATTCTAAATCCGAAATACGAAACAATGCTAAATTCATATGCTTAGTTTGATATCTCGTGCTTGGTGTTTATTTCGAGCTTCGTGCTTCGGATTTCGTGCTTCTTCGATACTACGCTACCTTCTGTCCCTTCTTTTTTTCTTTTCCTCGTAACTGCTGCTTCACGTAATTGAGCGTCCCGCCGGCCAGCAGGTGCGTGCGCTGGCGGTCCGATACGTCGAGGATCGTTATGACCGTCTTTCCGTCCACCTGGACCGGGATCTCCCCGTCGCCCTGTTCGACATGCCTTCGCACGTCAGGCAGCTTCACCGTCGTTCCCTGCTCGATGCGGTCATAGTCCGCAGGGTCCTTGAAGGTGAGGGGAAGGATGCCGAAGTTGCAGAGGTTGGACTTGTGGATGCGGGCAAAGTTCTTTGCGATCTTCGCCCGGACCCCCAGGTACCGCGGCGCAAGGGCAGCGTGCTCGCGGCTCGAGCCCTGGCCGTAGTTTTCGCCCCCCACAATGACCACCACTCCCTTTTCTTTGCTCCGCTGGTGAAATTCCGGATCGACCTGGGAATAGACGAACTCGCTGATCGCTTCAATATTGGATCGGAAGGGCAATACCCGGTTGCCGGCAGGCATAATCGTGTCCGTCGAGATGTTGTCGCCCACCTTCAGCACCACCTCGGCCTCCAGCCTATCAGGCAATGGCTCCAGTTTCGGCAGGGCTTTGATGTTCGGGCCTCTTACGATCTCGGTTTTTCTCAGTTCTTCTGACGGAAAGACGATGGAAGATTCGTCAATGACGTATCGTTCCGGGTCCTTGATGCGGGGATACTCCATCTCTTTCCCGAGGTCCCTCGGGTCCGTGATTACGCCGGTGAGCGAGGCAGCGGCAGCCGTCTCCGGTGAGCAGAGATACACCTGGTCATCCTTTGTTCCCGATCTTCCGGGAAAATTGCGCGGGAAGGTCCTCAGGCTCACCTCTCCGGTGCCCGGCGCCTGTCCCATACCGATGCATCCCTGACAACCGGGCTCGTGAAGCCGGGCCCCTGAGAACAGGAAGGACTTGACGCCTCCTTGCTTCTCTACGTTCTCCAGAACCTGTCGGCTGCCGGGATTCACGTGAAAGGCCGTCTCCCGATGGCTATGGCGCCCTTCCACGATCCTGGCCGTGACCATCAGATCACGGAACGAGGAATTCACGCTGCTGCCCACTATCGTCTGGCCTACCCTGGTACCTGCAACCTCACGGACAGGAACAACGTTGCCCGGAGAAGAGGGTTTGGCAATGAGCGGTTCGAGCGTCGACAGATCGATCTCATCATACTCATCGTACCCGGCGCCTTCGTCGGCCTTCAACTCCACCCATGCATCACCCCGGCCCTGGGCCTCCAGGTATTCCCGGGTCCTCTCATCGGAGGGAAAGATGGTGGTCGTGGCGCCCAGTTCCGTGCCCATATTGCCGATGGTCTCCCGGTCCGTGGCAGAGAGCGTCTTCACACCGGGGCCGTAGTACTCCACGATCTTGCCGACGCACCCCTTCACGTCGTACCGCCTCAGCATCTCGAGAATGACGTCCTTGGCGCTCACCCAGGGAGGGAGTTCTCCTGTCAGTTTGACGCCCAGCACCTTCGGAGCGGGTAAATAGTAAGGAAACCCGGCCATGGCCAGGGCCACATCCAATCCCCCTGCGCCGATGCCGAGCATTGACACACCGGCTGCTCCCGGGGTGTGGCTGTCCGCGCCGAGGAGGGTCTTGCCCGGCACGCCGAAGCGCTCCATATGGACCTGGTGCGAAACGCCGTTGCCCGGCCTGCTGAAATGGACACCATACCGGGCCGCAGCGGTCTGGAGGAACCGGTGGTCATCGGCGTTCTTGTTGTCCGTCTGGAGAAGGTTATGGTCAACGTACTGCGCCGCCAGCTCCGCCTTGATCCCGTCGAGTCCCAGAGACTCGAACTCCAGCATGGCAAGCGTCCCCGTTGCATCCTGGAGCAGGGTGTGGTCGATCCTGATGCCGATCTCCCTGCCGGCGATGAACTCACCTTCTACGAGGTGAGCTTCCAGAATCTTATGGGTGAGGTTTTTCTTCATTGTTGTTCCCTGTCACGGTTACGGACGCATGCCCTGTGAAATGCCCGGCCTTAATCAGGATTACTTTAGTCCTATTTAGAGGATAGCACCGTATCGGCCCCCCGTCAAGGGCACCGCGTGAGGAAATAGAGAATGTAGTTTCAAGCCCGGGTAGCCCGGAACCACGACTTTTTTGACAGGATGTATAGCCTAAAGGCCACAGGCAGGATAAATGCCGGATAAAAAGGCTTTTAAAAAATCCTGTTAATCTTGTTAATCCTGTCTAAGGCCTGTCCTGTTTTTAAAAGAGAGCAACGGTCTAAAGCCGAACACGGACACACAAAAGTCTAAATCATCTCTCGCAGAGACGCAGAGATCGCAGAGTTTTAAAACTTGACAAAGGACAAATCAAAATCGTCTCGCGCAAAGTCGCCAAGACAAGAATTTACTTGGCCGCAGATTTACGCGGAAAGGGCGGATTGATTAACAAAAAGATACCTGATTCCGGATTCCCGATGCATGGTGTCTGTATTCTGTTTTTTTTATTCTGTCTCCTGGCTCCTGACTACTGACTCCTGTTTGCTGTATACTGACACCTGGCTCCTGTCTCTTGTCTGTCTTCTGTCGTCAGTAGTCTGTTGTCTGTATTCTGCCTCCTGCCTCCTGCCTCCTG
>DMKB01000373.1 GCA_003454665.1 Nitrospiraceae bacterium
CGATTAAAAACGTGCTGACAGGCCGCCGTATATCTCGCGCGGAGCCATGGGATATCCTCTCACCACTTCAAATGAACGATCGAAGATATTCTTCACGCCGAAAAACACGTCTCCCGATGAGCTGGAGGATAAAGAAACAGACCGGGTGATTTTGGCGTCGGCAACGAAATACTTACGTTCATCCTCTCCAGGCTCTTCGTAGTCTTTTGTCATCCTGCCTTCGAGATAAACATTCGTCTTGGTGCTCAATACCAGGTTCAGCGATGTGTTCAGCTTCATCTCGGGTATCGTATAAATCTTTTCTCCCGTGACCTCGTCCACGGGATTGATATACGTGTAATTCATAGCCCACGTCAGCAGGTTCAACACGTCGAGTTTGAACCCTGCCTCTATTCCGGTGATGTTCGCCCTGCCGATGTTGACCGACATATATTGAAATGGTGCGTACTCCTGCCAATCGATGAGATTTTTCACCTGCCGTTCAAAACCTGTCAGGTTGAATCCAAATGCCTTTCCAACAGGCTGCTCGATTCCTGCCTCGTACTCTATTGAGGTTTCCGGCTCCAGGTTCGGATTCCCAATATTCCCCCATGCATCGGACCAGTAAAGTTCATTAAACGTCGGCGCCCGAAACCCTTCTCCTGCCGACTGCCGGATAATCGTGCCCGTCCTGGTAAACAGATACCGTGCGCTCACTCGAGGACTGAACTTGTCACCATACTCGGAGTGGCTGTCATGGCGGCCACCGACGATAATAATCAATGATTCTCCGATACTGATTTCATCCTGCAAATAGCCTGCCCAAAGCGATGCGGAATGCTCTCCTGCATCCGTGCTGTCAACGTCATCAGCCCGTGCCTCGGCGCCGACAGAGAGCATATTCCAATGATTGGTAAGCCAATTCACTTGAGCATCGGCCCCGAGCGTGGTACTTTCATGCCGGTCAGCCGGGGATGCCGCTGCATCTTTGTATGCGAGGATATCCCGTTTATAATAAGTATTGAGAGAAAGATCAAGTTCTTTCGTAAATTTCTTCTTATACCCAAGACCGGTGGTCGCCTCCCTGGTCCATTGCCTCGCGGACAAAGACGGCCAGGTAGTTGATCCCGGTACGCCGACTTCTTTACCAATATAATGCGCAGTAAATTCGATAGATGTATCCCCAGCGATCTCATACCCGATTTTCGTGCTTGCGATACTCTGGTCGAGATCGCTGTTCGTGCGAAAACCGTCCGAGGTTTCTCGTTCGGCAGTGAGCGAGTAATATAATTTCCCATGCCTGCCTGAATTGCGAAGCATTAGTGAATCATAACCATAGCTGCCGATCTCTGCGTTCAATCCAAATGCTAATTTGTCCGGTTTTTTGGTTATGATATTAATCACACCTCCAACCGCGTCAGCACCGTACAGGGCGGACGACGAACCTCGAACGATCTCGATCCGTTCGATATCGTCCAACGATACGGGCAGGTCAGACAAATTGTATCCGCCTGTCCTCGGCGAGTTCAACCGTTTCCCGTCCAGCAGAACGAGCACCTGTGCCGATGTAGAACCTCGCACACTGAGATTCGAGTTTGCGCCCCTCGGCCCGTACTCATTCACCGTCATCCCAACGGTTTTTCGTACTGCCTCCGACGGTGTCGTTGCGCCTGACTTCTTTATTTCATCAGCCGTGATTACCGTTACGGACTGTGTTACGTCCTCGGGTGCCCGTTCCGTCTTCGTGGCCGTCACTACTACGGGCTCCAGAGTAATATCTTTTCCTTGCGCCGAAACAAGACCGCCCGGTAATACGATTGACCGCAACAATACAACAACTACAATAAAAGCTCTATAAAACATCGTGTTTCTCCCATCATCGAGGTTGCGGGAATGAGAGGTCTCCTGGCTTAGGACTGCCTACTCGCCTGCCTTCCCATCCGGATGCACCCGGACAGTGGCTTTTCAGGCTTTCGTTTCCATTACAGTTGCGTGACAGCAGGGGATTCGCACCCCATTCCGCTTCACCATTCCCTGAATTGAATTCCTACATTTTTACTGTCGTTTAACCGTATACTCCTTGATATCCAGAAACCGGTATCCATCACGTTCAATGACATCGGTGCCGGTAATTTCTATTCTTCCACGAAATAACGGTCCGCCCGTCACCAGGGTATGAAACTCGCCTTTTTCCCCACAAGGATCAACGCCGGACTTTGTCTTGATATAGTCGGAACGCTTCGTCCACCCGTCGGCCGATCCATTCCCGATCGATCACGTCTGCTTTACCGGTCACGACGACCGCCTGGAACCCTTCATCGATGAAATCCCGTAACAACTGCTCCGTATCCCCGCCCCAGAGGGGTTCGAGGGGCGTGATACCGATCTCCTCGCATACCTTTTCGACCCATTCACGGTGCTCGTCGAGATAAATATCGCCGAACACCATGCCTGTGGCGCCCTGGTCCTTGAGAGACCGGACGGTTTGAATGAATTCCTGTTCGTAGGTATTCATCGTTGTCGTCTGCTGATGCAGCGGGATACCGGCAAGTTTCGCCTGCATGGTGATAAGTTCAGGATCGGTCCCGTGAAAGCTTACCCGCCCCGAGTCATGAGAGATAAAGTTTACGAATGTGCCTATGGTATGACCGGCCTGCATCGCCTTGTAGCAAGCGAAGCAACTGTCTTTCCCTCCACTCCACGAAGCAATATACATACACCGGCCCCTTTCTATAAAACAGATCCATAATTGATATACGTACTGCCGTCATCGGCGCGCTTTACTTCTATGCTTACGCCAAAGGCCTCTTTCAGCATTTCACCGGTCAGGACGGCATCCGGCGTTCCCATGCCGAGTATGGTCCCCTCTTTTATCAGCATCACCTTCTCGAACTGGAAGGCGATATTAATATCGTGGAGCGCCATGATGCTTGCAATGCCTTTCTTCTCCTTCAGTTCACCCAGCAGCTTCAGGAGTTCCATTTGGTACTTGATATCCAGGTTTGCCAGGGGCTCGTCGAGGAGCAGAAGCCCGGCTCCCTGGAGAAGGGTCATGGCGATAAATGCCCTTCGTCTCTCCCCTCCGCTCAGGTCCGTGAGAGGGGACTCCGCCTTGTCCGCCAACCCGACGGCGTCGAGTGCCTCGTCCACCGTCAGGTGCGGGAGAATATCATAGGGATAGAGCCCCATGCCGACGAGTTCTCTCACCGTGAAGGGCACGTTAATATCGAGAAGCTGCGGCAGGTAACTCAGCAGTTTCGCGCGGTCTTTATTCCGGTACGACTGCATCTCCTTTTCCCAGAGGTCTATCCGGCCGCTCCGTTGTTGCAGTATTCCGCTGGCCAGTTTGAGGATCGTCGATTTACCCGAACCGTTTGCCCCGAGGAGACCGATGAATTCCCCGTTACCCACGGAAAGGGTCAGGTTATTGATTATCGTCTCCCTTCCGGAATAGGCAAACGTTACGTTCTCGAGCTCCAGGATCGGGAAATCATATTTTGAGGACATTGCTCCTCCTCAAAAGAAACAGAAAATAGGGCGCCCCGATTATTGCCGTTATGATGCCTGACGGGATCTCCATGGGCGGCATGATCGACCTGCCGATCAGGTCGGTGAGACAGAGGAACGCCCCGCCTGCCACGGCAGAAGCGGGAATGAGAAGCCTGCTGTCCGCGCCGATCAGAAACCGCATGATATGGGGCATAAGAAGACCGATGAATCCGATGGTGCCCCCGAGAGACACGGAAGCAGCAGTCATGAGTGAGACCGATACAAAGAGGATCAGCCGCTCCCGGTGAGCGGAAAAGCCCAGGCTGTGGGCAAACTCATCGCCGAGGATGAGCGCGTTCAACGCCTTGAACCGGGAAACGGCAATACCCAGACCCAGAAGGACCAATACGGTCCCATAGGGGATCAATGACCATTCAGCCAGCGACAGATCGCCGTACATCCAGAGCATCGTCCTTCTCAAACCTTCATCCGTCGATAGACTCAGCAGGAGCATCAGAATCGCGTGAAAGAGAAAACTCAATCCCACCCCGGCGAGGAGAAGGCGGTCCGGCAGGATCACGCCGCGCTTCCTGCCGAAAGCGCCGACGAGGAGCGTCACGAGAAGAGCGCCGATAAAGGCCGTCATCGGAATACTGAACCTTCCGAAGACATAGAAGCCTGTCAGCAGGCCCATCGCGGCAGTGAGTGACGCGCCGCTCGATATGCCGAGGATATAGGGATCGGCCAAGGGGTTGCGCAGTATTCCCTGCAGTACGGCCCCGGCGCCGCCGAGGGCCATGCCCATCAATACGGCGACGATTGACCGCGGCATTCTGATCGAGACGAGGATCTCTTTTTCGATATCGTTGTATCCGAAGGGACTGATGATCTTCGGCCCGAGAAACAGGGATCCAAGAAAAACCAGGGCCAGCGTTATCAGGAGGAGTAATAGTTTCAGTCGAAACATTTTTCGAGCTCCTCTATGCCCCTGATCACTCTCGGTCCGAGGCGATACAGGCTGTCGCTTACGTAGCAGACCGCCCCGTTCCTGACGGCAGGCACCATCTTCAGCTTCCTCAGAAGGCCCTTGGATATGTCCTTCATGTTCACATGCCCCTGTCCCACGAAAATCACGTCAGGCGCCTGATAAATGACCTCTTCGAGGGAATATTTCGGGTACGTCGTTCTTGTCGGGGAAGCGATATTCCTGATGCCGAGGAGGGTGAAGGCATCGTCGATGGCCGTCCCGGGACCGGCGACGATCAGCGGCTCCGGCCAGACGATGAACAGGGCCTTGAGTGATTGTATGCGATGCTTTTTGGTCTTCTTGCTTGTCACCTTCCTGCCCGCTAAGGCTCTCTCAATCTTCCGGGCAAGCTTTTCCGCCTGTTCAGGCAGAGCAAGCTCCGCTCCCAGCTCCCTGATCCCCTGCGGCAAACCGGCAAGCATCCTCCCCTTCCATACGTACGTGGGGATCTTCAGCAAGCGCAGCCTCTCCTGGAACTCCCTCGGATTACCGTCCGTCGTCATTACCACAAGGTCGGGCCGCAGCGAGACGACGGCTTCGAGGGAAGGATTGGACATTCCCCCGATTTTCTGCTTCTTCTTCGCCTCTTCAGGCTGGTCGCAGAAGCTCGTTACCCCCACAATCCTGCTGCCGACGCCCAGGGAAAAGAGGATCTCCGTCATGCTCGGTGCGAGGGATACGATCCGTTCGGGAGGTGCCGTGCTACGCCTCCCCGAGATGTTCCCGTCGGCAAAGCCTGCTGACGCGGTCAGCAAAACACCGAGCATCAGAACGTTTGATAACAGAGCAGTTCGCATATATGAATCCCAGGTCAAACAGCCCATCAAGGCAAAAAAAATCCCCAGTCTTCTGCAAGACTGGGGATTAATATTCGCGTATTAACCCACACATCATCTTAACACCGAAGACCGTGCGAGTACATCCAGGCCGGTCTTCTGGCTCTCCCGCCTCTACCTGCCTTCCCAGTCACACATTCCGTGACCAGTGGCCGTGAATAATTGGTAAAGGCTGCTCCCCGTTGTGCAGCGGGGCCGGGATCACAGCGGCGGGTCCGCTCCCGATTTTAACGGGATTCCCTACGCCCGGATGTAAAATGAAGCTTTGAATTGTCGAATTCTTATACCATACAACCGTGTCCCTGTCAATTTTTTTCCCTGTTTTAACTTTGTTTACCGCGACTCCTGTGGTATAATCGATCATCAACCGACAACAGTACGAAGGAGAACCACATGCTTCTGGAAGATCTGAAACAGGAACTCGACGCTGTCAGAAACAGGCTTGAAACGCTTCGGAGGCATCTTTGACACGCCCGC
>DMKB01000168.1 GCA_003454665.1 Nitrospiraceae bacterium
CTCAACGCCGCCATCGAGGCGGCCCGCGCCGGTGATGCCGGGCGGGGATTCGCCGTGGTGGCCGAAGAGGTGCGGAAGCTCGCCGAGCGGAGCATGAAGGCCACCCAGGAGATCAGCGAGGTCATCGGCCATGTCCAGGCAGAGACGCGGGACGCGGTAAAGAGCACGGAGTCCGGGTCACGCGAAGCGTCGTCGTCCATGGAGATGGCCGACCGCGCTTCAGAGGCCCTCCAGCGGATCATCAAAGGCGTGGACAAGACCGACAAGATCATGAGCATGATCAACAAAACCACGGCGGAACAGATCGCCGGGAGCAAAGAGGTGCTGACGTACGTCAATACCATGCGGAGTTCGAGCGACGAGGTAAACAAGTCCATGGCCGAACAGGCATCGGGCGGGAAACAGATCCGCGAGTCCGTGGATAGTATGAACCGGCTTACGCAGCAGGTGGCCAAGTCCGTTCGCGAGCAAGCGGCAGGCGGCCGCCAGATCCGGATGGCCGTTGAGACCATGAACCGTATCATGCAGGAAGTGAGCCAGGCAGCGCGGGAGCAGGCCGCGGGGAGCAAGCAGATCATCAATGCCGTAGAGAGCATGAACCAGATGACGCAGCAGGTGACGGTTGCCACATCGGAGCAGAAGCGCGGCGGCGACCTGGTGGTCAAGTCGGCCGAGAACATTAGTTCCATAGCGAAAGAAAACCTCTCGGCCATTGAACAGATGGCAAAGTCATCGGAAGAGCTCGAGGACATGGCCCAGGCGCTGTTGCAGGAAGTGGCGAGTTTCAAGGTATAATGGGAAGCCTTGTCCATAAAGCGGGCAGTGGTGGGCCGACACACACGGAGTACGGAGATCTGATATGGCGGTAAGAAAGGCCGTTAAGAAAAAGGCGGAAAAGAAACCATCAAAAAAAGCCGGTAAACAAAAACCTCCGCTCACCCTCCCGGCCTACGGACTGGCGGAAGAAATCCTGGCAGGGGCGCAGACAAACGTCACTGAAGGGGAAGCCGGAGGATACCAGCAAGAGCTGCAAGACCTGATTCAGCAGGCAGTGGGCGGCGAGTCCCAGGCGCCTGATGCCGGCCCCCAGCTCCACCTGGTGACATTCAACCTGGACACCGAAGAGTATGGTGTTGATATCGAAAGCGTACAGGAGATCATCCGCGTGGGGCAGATCACGCCGGTGCCGAACGCCGCTGAAGTCATAGAGGGTGTGATCAACCTCCGCGGACGGGTCATCCCGGTGATCAACCTTCGGAGGAAGCTGAATCTCGCCGACGGCACGCTCACGAAAAATTCCCGCATTATGATCGTAGAGTCCGTGACCAAAGTCCTGGGCATGCTCGTCGATGCCGTGTCCCAAGTGCTCTGGCTGCCTGTTGCATCGGTGGAGACGCCGCCCGAAGAGGTCGAGCGGAGCAAGGCTTATGTTCGAGGCATCGGTAAGCTCGACTCACGGTTGATCATGCTTATGGACCTCGAGAGCGTGCTGGCAAAAGACTCATCATCATCGGGGTAGCAAGTGAAATGATAAGCTTCCATCTCAATGATGCCTTTCTGTCCTGGCAGGGAAATCTTCAGCATTTCATCAGTACTGTCCTGTCGTAAGCAATACTACCCCTGAGAAGATCCATTCCGTTTTGTATCACACCAGTAGCCCCCCCGTTGTCTTCGAGGCAAGAACACCCTCTCCCTACCGTCGAGTTGAATTGCCCTGTCCGGTGTGTTATAGTCCCGCATCCATGAGTATCCTGCAACCCCTACTCAACCCGATTATCGACACCATCACGCGTGGGCAACAACCCCTGGAAATTGGAGAACTTTCAGGGGCGACAAAGGCCCTGCTGTTGTTCGGCCTGTGGCAAGAAACCGGAAGGCCCTTGCTTATCGTCACGGCTACGGAGAACGAGGCCGAAACCCTGCTTGAAGACCTGCGCTTCTTCTCCTCCAACAGGCACCTGCTTGCCATCAACAATGCTCACTCCGGAGAGGTCCGATCAAAGGAGCCTGCATCACCCACGATACACCAGGGGATGCCGTTGGATTTGGACGAACCATTTCTCCTCTTCCCTGCCTGGGGGGTCCTGCCCTTTGAAGCGGATTCACCGGACAGGCGCACCGTGGGCGAACGGATGCGCTTCCTGTACCATCTCCTCTCGGGAGACGGCGGGATCTTCGTGACACCGGTCAATGCCCTCATGCAAAAACTGCCTCCCCGTGAGCGCTTTCTTTCTGCGGTAAAAAAGATAACCCCGGGCATGCTGATTGATCCTCATGAACTCGTAGCGATCCTCGAGTCCCTGGGATATGAGTCCTCCTCTGTCGTTACCCGCACCGGTGAGTTCAGCAGGCGGGGCGGCATCGTCGACCTGTTCTCACCCTATCATGCCGCTCCGGTGCGCCTGGAGTTTTTTGGAGACACCATCGATACCCTGCGCTCCTTTGACCCTGAGTCTCAGCGTTCCGTCGGCAATACGCAAGAGGTGCTCGTACTGCCGGTGAGAGAACTTCTCGTCACCGACCATGATGCGGAGTATTCTGAAGCACCGATGGATGGATCTTCGAACGAAACGGGGTCAGCGCAGGGGGAGGATGCAGGGCCTTCATGGGGAAAAATCACAGGCGATATACGGCTGGGCATGCTGCCCCCGGGGGGGGAGTTTCTCGCCCCCTTTTTCTATACCATGGAGGGCCTGTTTCACTACGCTCCCGATAACAGCATCCTTGCCTTTGTGGAACCTGATGCAATCAAGAGGACTGCTGATGACACCTGGGACAGCATAACCAGAGGCAGACAGGAAGAGATGGACGACGGAAGAATGCTTCCTGCTCCAGGCGAGATGTATCTTCGTTTCGAGGAAATCGAAAAAGGAAACGAGCTCTTCCCCTCCCTCAGCCTCCACCTGCTCGGCTCGGCTGCCGGGCGGCGGGGAATGAACACGCAATCCGCCGCCGCCCTCGGCATCAGGCTTACGAAGTCCCTCGGCAGAGAGCTGAAGGAAGGCCACCCGCAAGAAGGAACGATCGCGGGCCTTGCGGAAAAACTGCAGGCGTGGAAGGAAACCAACCGGATATCGATCATCTGCAGCTCCGAGCAGTCCGGTACGCGGCTCACCCGTATGTTTTCAGAATACGGACTCGCCCTTGGTCTCGGCCCGGAACTGAGCCAGCAGCAGACCGGTCCCTGGCCCGTCACCCTCGTCACCGGCAGGCTTTCCTCGGGGTTTTCGTGGCCGGAACTTGGCCGCATCATCATCACCGAAGAGGAGATTTTCGGCGATAAAGTCCATCGCCCGCGACCGTCACCGTCCCTGTCCGCGCCGTTCCTCTCTTCCTTTAAGGAATTAAAAGTGGGAAACTTCGTGGTGCACACCGACTACGGAGTGGGGGAATACCGGGGTCTCACACATCTCTCCGTCGACGGGTTCGCAACCGACTATCTGGCTATCCGCTACGAACCGGATGCCAAGCTCTATGTCCCGCTGTATAGTCTCGAGAAGGTGCAGAAATATCTCGGCATCGAGGGGAGCGCCCCCAGACTCGACCGGCTCGGCGCGCCTGCCTGGACGAAAACAAAAGAGAAGATTAAGAAAGACATTCTCGAGATCGCCCGCGGACTCGTAGCAGTCTTTGCCGCGCGCGCGGCCCTCAGCAGGACCTCTTTCTCGCAGCCCGATAATCAGTATCGGGAATTCGAGGCTTCCTTCCCCTACGAGGAGACACCTGATCAGCAGCGGGCAATAGAAGATATTCTTGCAGACATGCAAAAGCAACACCCCATGGATCGGCTCGTCTGTGGTGATGTCGGATACGGCAAGACCGAGGTGGCCCTTCGGGCGGCCTTCAAGGCCGTCGAAGACGGGGTGCAGGTAGCCGTGCTGGTGCCGACGACGCTGCTCGCCGACCAGCACTTCCGAACGTTCACGGAGCGCCTCGATCCCTTCGCGGTAACGGTTGCAATGCTCTCCCGGTTCCGAACCAGGGCCGAGCAGAAGGAAACACTCAAGAGACTCAAAGCGGGTACCCTGGATATTGTCATCGCCACGCACCGGCTCCTCCAGAAGGACGTAGCGTTCAAAAACCTGGGCCTTCTCGTGGTGGACGAGGAGCACCGCTTCGGCGTCCGGCACAAAGAGCGCATAAAAGAATTCAAGAAACTGGTGGATGTGCTGACCCTTACGGCCACGCCCATCCCGCGAACACTCCACATGTCCCTCGCCGGCATCAGGGACCTCTCACTCATTCAAACCCCTCCCCTCGACCGCCAGGCAGTACACGTTGTCGTTGCGCGATTCGGGAAGAGGGTCATTCGGGAAGCGATTATGCAAGAGCTTGCCCGCAACGGGCAGGTGTTTTTTGTTCATAACCGCGTCCAGGGAATACAGCGCATTGCGGAATTCATCCAGGGCCTCGTGCCGGAATCCATGATCGGCGTGGCCCACGGCCAAATGAAGGAAGATGAGATCGAGTCGGTCATGGCGGCGTTTATTGCCGGTAAACTGAACGTACTCGTTACCACGACGATCATCGAGTCGGGGATTGACATCCCCGGGGCGAATACCATGATCATCAACCGGGCGGACCGCTTCGGACTGGCGGAGCTGTACCAGATAAAGGGGCGGGTCGGGAGGAGCAGGCTGAAGGCCTACGCCTATCTGCTCACGCCGGCGGAGGAAGCCCTTTCGGAATTGGCGCGAAAGCGTCTCCGGGCCATCCAGGAACTCTCCGAGCTCGGCGCAGGGTTTCGTATCGCCGCCCAGGATCTCGAGACGCGCGGCGCCGGAAACATCCTCGGCAAGCAGCAGTCAGGGCATATCGGAGCCGTGGGAATCGACCTCTATACCCAGATGATGGATGAAGCCATGGCAGAGCTGCGCGGTGAAGAAACACGCACGGAGCCGGACACGATCATCAATATGCGCGCTTCCGCATTCATACCCGAAGACTATATCGAGGACATGGGCCTCAGGCTCGCGGCATACAAGGAAATATCAGGTGCGGAAAGCGAAGCGGATCTTGCCGATCTCGCCGACGGACTGCACGACCGCTACGGCACCCTGCCGGAGCCCGCGAAAAACCTCCTTGACATTATGGGTCTCAAGCTCGCGGCAAAGCGATCCATGGTTGCGCGAGTCGATGCGGGTACCAGGAGCGTAACCATATCGTTTGCAGAAGACGCGTCCATTGAGCCGGACAAGATTATGGCGCTTCTCAGGAGGAACAAAGAAACAGTAAAGCTCATCCCCGAATACACCCTCCAGCTGTCTCTTCCCGACGAATCGCTCCAAACCGCCTCCCAGGCGGTGAAAAAGTGCTTGCAGGAACTCCTGTAGTGTGTTATATAATAACTCTCTTTTTTATGCATTCTATGAAGAATTGCGCCCAATAAAACCGAAACGGGAGGAAACCTGTTCATGAAGAAATTACTTGTCCTCGTGCCTATTCTGTTCTTTCTTGCGCTGGCCGGGTGCAGCAAGGACTCCGATAACGTGGTTGTGGCAAAGGTAAACCGCACGAAAATTACGATCGGCGATTTTCAAAAGCAGGTTGCAGACCTGCCGCCGCAGCTGAAGCAGGCTGTTGCCGTCGATCCCAAGGCGCGCCAGGATTTCCTCGATGATCTCATCGGCATCGAGGTCGTTCTCCAGGAAGCCCGTCGGCAGGGGCTGCATAAAGATGAAGAATTTGTAAAAAAACAAAAGCTGTTCAAGCAGGAAATGGAGCGGCGTCTCGAGGAGCAAATGAAGAATGAGCTCTTCAACGGCCTGTTCAAAAAAGAGCTTGCCGGTAAAATAACACCGCCGACGGACAAGGAAGTCAAAGCGTACTACAACGAGCACAAAAAGGAAATGCGCACCGCCGACGGAAAAAGAATGAGCCTGAAAGACGCAGCGCCGCAGCTCAAAGCATGGCTCTTGCAGAAAAAACAGCGAGAAGCATATATGGAGTACGCAAAGGAACTGAAAGCCAAGGCCAAGATCACGATTGATGAAAAGGCAATGGGAACGCTGGGTAAATCACTCTCGGAACCGGATGGGAGCGATCTCCTGCAGGAACAGGCCCCGAATCTGCAGGATAGAACCGCTGAATAATTTCAACCTCGCGATAATGAATATCATGCGTCTCACAACATATACCGCCCCGGTGATGATACTGGGGCTTTTGTTTTTTTCCTGCAATCAACAGGACCGTGAAGGAGCGCAGACCGGCACGTCCCCCGCCGTATCGCCCGATGTCAGAATCGTGGCCACCGTAAATGGCGATCCCATCACCCTGGGCGAATTCCTTGAGCGTTTTGAACGAGCAGGATTTACCAGTGAAGAGGCTGTTGCGCCGGAAGTAAAAGTGGAATTTCTGAACCGCCTGATAGAACGCAAGATGATACTGCGGGCGGCAAAACGGAAGCGCATGAAAGTACACCTCCGCGAGCTCAACGAACGCATTGCCCTTCTGCGGGGCAATCACGGGAAAGGTGTTAAAGGTGTTCAGGAAACCCTTGCCGACCAGGGAATCGACTTCGAAAAATGGAAAGCCGATGTCTGGGAAAATATCATGATTGAAAAATTAATGGACCGTGAGGTAGATCGTCGGGTATCGGTTTCTGATGCTGCGGTGAGGAAGTATTACAAGGCGCATCGTGACGATTTTAAAAGGCCGGACCAGGTGCGTGCACGACAAATCGTTGTTACGACGGAGTTAGAAGCGCGAAAGGTCTTTTTGCAGCTCACCGAAGAAAAGACGAGCTTCGCCAAGCTGGCTAAAGAAAAGTCCATAGCTCCCGAGGCGCAAAAAGGCGGCGATCTCGGCTATTTTGCGAGGGGGGAAATGCCGCCGGAGTTCAATGTTGTCTTTGATCTCAAGAAGTGGGAGATCAGCGACGTGGTGAAGAGTCCCTACGGTTTTCATGTGTTCACCCTCGTCGCCAAGCTCCCGGCGGGCACCAGGGACCTCAAGACGGTTTACCAGGAGATCAAGAACGTGCTTCTTCAGGAAAAGCGGGAGAAGCTGTACAGGAGGTGGCTGAAGCAGCTCAGGGCGGGCACGTCGTTCGAAGTGAACTACCAGGCCCTGGAGCAGTAAGCGCAGCGTGTCATGAGAGGAATACGGAAAACAGCACCGTGGCTTTTCGCTCTGTTCATCGTCTGGGGTATCGGCAGGACCGCTCCTGCCCTCGAGTTCAAGCTGCTGAAGCAGTTTCCCGGCGCCGAGGCCCCCAAGGCGGTGGAAGTTTCGCCTGATGGAACATACGCCGCAGTAATGAACCTCGAAGGGTTCGGATTCTGGCTTATCGACACCGCCACGTTGGCCATACGACAAAAAGTTCACTTTCCGAAGACCGCAGCCAAAGGGTGGAACTATACGAGAAAAGTCACGATCAACTCCTTTGCGGAAAAACCGGTGGAATGCGACTTTACGGAGAACGGCAGATATCTCTGGGTATCCTTTCATAACGGCGAGTCTGTCGTCAGATACGATGTCCGGGGGGAAAACGAAAAAACTGCAGTGAGCTCGCAGAAAACGTTTATCCACGACATACAGAACAAAACGAAGACGACGGCAATGATCCCCAAAATTCAGGTCGGCGTGACGCCGAAGATCGTCAAGTCCACACCGGACAGCAAATATGTACTCGTGGCGAACTGGCATTCCAATTCCGTTTCCGTGATCGATTCAGGAACACTGAAACAGATAAAAGAAATAATTGTCGGCGGTGGAAAAAGGTATATTCCCCGCGGGATTGCAATAAGCTCTGACTCCCGCACCGCTTATGTGGCAAATATGGCGAGTGGAACGATAAGCGTTCTTTCCCTCGAGACGCTCACCGTCATCGATGATGTCCCGGTGACGGAAAATCCCCGCCATCTTCTCATATCGAATGACGACCGATACCTCTATATTTCGGATAACATTCGAGGCCTGGTGTTGAAATACAACATTGCGAAGAAAACAGTCGAACAATCAGTTCCCGTGGGTTCTCGGGCCAGAACAATCGCAATGACGCCTGATGGGCGCCTTCTCTTTGCTGCAGCGCA
>DMKB01000290.1 GCA_003454665.1 Nitrospiraceae bacterium
TTCAAGAACAAGGGCGTGCAGCCGCTGCTCGACGCGGTAGTAGATTACCTGCCGTCGCCCCTTGAAATTCCGCCGGTTACGGGCATCAACCCGAATAACGACGAGGAAGTGGTCCGGAAGGCATCGGACAGCGAACCCTTTGCAGCAATGGCATTCAAAATCATGACCGATCCCTTCGTGGGGCAGCTTACCTTCGTCCGGGTCTATTCGGGAACGCTTAAGTCCGGCTCGTATGTATACAACGCTACCAAGCAGACGAAGGAGCGTATCGGAAGATTGCTCAAGATGCACGCAAACAAGCGCGAGGAGTTGCCGGAGATCTATTCCGGCGATATTTGCGCTGTTGTCGGTCTCAAGAACACCCTTACGGGGCATACACTCTGTGATGAGAGCAATCCCGTGATTCTGGAGGCCATGAGCTTCCCCGATCCGGTCATCTCGGTGGCGATCGAGCCGAAGACGAAGGCGGACCAGGAAAAACTGGGGCTGTCGCTCCAGAAGCTGATGCAGGAAGATCCGTCGTTCCGCGTCATGACCGACACCGAGACAGGCCAGACCATCATATCGGGCATGGGAGAACTGCACCTCGAGATCATCGTTGACCGCCTTCTGCGTGAGTTCAAGGTCGACGCTAATGTTGGAAAGCCCCAGGTGGCGTATCGGGAGACCATACGGAAAAAAGTCACTGCAGAGGGCAAGTATGTGCGCCAGACCGGTGGCCGCGGGCAGTATGGCCATGTCGTCATGGAAGTCGAGCCGCAGGAACCGGGCAAGGGTTTTGAGTTTATAAGCAAGATCGTAGGCGGCGCCATACCCAAGGAGTATATCGCACCGACGCAGAAGGGCATTGTGGAGGCCATGGAGAACGGCGTCCTCGCCGGGTATCCCATGGTTGACATCAAGGTGACCCTCGTGGACGGTTCGTTCCACGATGTGGACTCCTCGGAGATAGCCTTTAAGATCGCCGGCTCCATGGGATTCAAAACGGGAGCGAACAAGGCAAACCCCGCCCTGCTCGAACCGATCATGGCCGTTGAGGTCGTCAGCCCTGAAGAGTACATGGGGGACGTGATCGGAGACCTCAGCTCGCGCCGGGGCCGTGTACAGGGAATGAACGTCAGGGGGAGCGCGCGGGTAGTAAACGCCCAGGTGCCGCTTTCCGAGATGTTCGGCTATGCCACGGACGTCAGGTCAAAGACCCAGGGCCGGGCGACCTATACGATGCAGTTTGAACATTATGAAGAAGTTCCGAGGAACATTGCAGAGCAGATTATCGCCAAGGTAAAAGGCGAGACAGTAAAAGCCAAATAAGACGGGGTTTCAGAGGATATACATTTTCACAACTTCCAGACAGGAGGCGGGAGATGGCAAAGGCAAAATTTGAGAGGACGAAACCGCATGTGAACGTGGGCACGATCGGTCACGTGGACCACGGCAAGACCACGTTGACGGCGGCGATCACGAAAGTGCTGTCGTTCAAGGACCAGGCCAGTTTCATCGCCTATGACAGCATCGACAACGCCCCGGAGGAACGGGAGCGGGGCATCACGATCGCCACGGCGCACGTGGAATACCAGACCGACAACCGGCACTATGCCCACGTCGACTGCCCGGGCCATGCCGACTACGTCAAGAACATGATCACCGGCGCGGCGCAGATGGACGGCGCCATCCTCGTGGTTTCCGCAGCGGACGGCCCGATGCCGCAGACGCGGGAGCACATTCTGCTCGCCCGCCAGGTCGGGGTGCCGTACATCGTCGTCTACCTCAACAAGACCGACATGGTGGACGACCCCGAGCTCATCGAGCTGGTGGAGCTTGAGATCCGCGAGCTTCTGTCGAAGTACAACTTCCCCGGCGACAAGACGCCGATCGTCAAGGGCAGCGCCTTGAAGGCGCTTCAGAGCGACAGCAAGGACATGGGTGCCGAGGAGTATAAGAGCATCATGGAGCTCATGGCCGCCCTCGACAGCTACATCCCGCAGCCGAAGCGCGACATCGACAAGCCCTTTCTCATGCCCCTCGAAGACGTGTTTTCCATCGCCGGGCGCGGTACGGTGGTGACGGGCCGCGTCGAAAAGGGCGTGGTAAAGGTCAGCGAAGAGATCGAGATCGTAGGCATCAGGCCCACGCAGAAGACGGTGGTCACGGGCGTCGAGATGTTCCGGAAGCTTCTGGACCAGGGCGAGGCCGGCGACAACATCGGGGTCCTGCTTCGGGGCGTCAAGAAAGAAGAAGTAGAGCGCGGGATGGTTCTGGCCAAGCCCGGGAGCATCACGCCGCACACCAAGTTCAAGGCCGAGGCGTACATCCTGACCAAGGAAGAGGGTGGCCGTCACACGCCGTTCTTCAACGGGTACCGTCCGCAGTTCTACTTCCGGACGACGGACGTTACGGGCATAATCAAGCTTGCCGAAGGCGTGGAGATGGTGATGCCCGGAGACAACATGAGCTGCCAGGCAGAGCTTATCACCCCGATCGCCATGGACAAAGAGCTTCGGTTCGCGATCCGCGAAGGCGGCCGCACCGTCGGCGCCGGTGTTATCACCGAGGTAATTGAATAAATCAGGAATGCGGAATACAAAATCCATCATTCCGCAATCAGCATTCGAGGTATGCAGGTGACCCAAAAGATAAGAATACGGCTGAAAGGATACGACTACCGGCTGCTTGACCAGTCTGCGGTGGAGATCATTGATACGGCGAAGAGGACGGGGGCGAAAGTTTCCGGGCCTATCCCCTTGCCTACCCGGATCAACCGCTGGACGGTTCTCCGCTCTCCCCATGTAGACAAGAAATCAAGGGAGCAGTTCGAGATCCGCACCCACAAGCGTCTGCTCGACATCCTGGATCCCACGCCACAGACCGTCGATGCTCTGATGAAACTCGATCTGGCAGCGGGTGTTGACGTGGAGATCAAGTTGTAACAGGCCGGGTAGGCAGGTGTTCTTTCCCGGGTAGCATTCAGTACGCCTTATTCCCCGGCGTTTACTCCGTGGATAGAGTACTCGAGGCCGTACCGGGATCTCGAAGCGGCAAGGGAAGAGACTTTTTTTGAAATTGACAGTCGACGCGGAAGCATCCGCCGGACGACGATGCTTCATGCAGGCGAAGGGATAGCACCATGAGCAAGGGAATTATCGGAAAAAAGATCGGCATGAGTCAGATTTTTGACGGAGAAAAACTTGTTCCCGTCACGGTCATCCAGGCTGGTCCGTGCAGCGTGGTGCAGAAAAAGACCATGGCTCGAGACGGCTACGAGTCCGTGCAACTCGCCTTTGATGAAGAGACACGAGAGGGCCGCACGAACAAGCCTCTCGTAGGACATTATCAGAAGGCCAGCGTGAAGCCCCATCGCGTTCTCCGTGAGTTCCGGACAACGGAATTTGAGCAGGGTCAGGATATCACCGTTGAACTGTTCACCAAGGACGAAGTCGTCACGGTGAGGGGTATCAGCAAGGGCAAGGGATTCGCCGGCGTCATGAAGCGGCATAACTTCAGCGGTGGTCCCGGTGGTCATGGTTCGATGTTTAAGCGGGCTCCCGGCTCTATCGGCGCAAGCGCCTACCCTTCGAGGGTAATGCCGGGGAAGAAACTTCCCGGACGTATGGGATCGGACAAGGTGACGGTGAAAAACCTGAAGGTCGTGGGCGTAAAGAAGGAGCACAACCTGTTGTTCATCCGTGGGGCCGTGCCCGGCGCCAAGAACGGGATTGTACTCATTTACAAGCAGGGCTGATTGATACGATAGGGGACTTGTGAACATGGCTTCAATCACAATGGTCAATATGAGCAACAAGAAGGTGAAGAGCGTAGAACTTCCGGCACGGCTGGTGTCTGAAGAAAAAGCGCACCTTTTGCATACGGCGGTCGTGAACCAGCTTGCCAACAAGCGGGCCGGAACGGCAGCCACGAAGAGCAAGGCCGAGGCGAGGGGCGGCGGCAAGAAGCCCTGGAGGCAGAAGGGCACCGGCAGGGCGCGTGCGGGAAGCAACCGATCGCCGCTCTGGCGCGGCGGCGGCACTACCTTCGGTCCTCAGCCGCGAGATTACTCCTACACCCTCCCGAAGAAGATGAAGAAAGCCGCCCTGGCAGCGGCGTTCGCAACGAAGGTGAGCGAGAAAAAACTGATCCTTCTCGATACCCTTTCCCTTGCCGAGCCGAAGACGAAAATGATGTCGGCAATGCTCGAAAAGCTCGGGGTGAACGAGAGTGCGCTGGTGTTGCTTGCGAGTGAGAATAAAAATGTATCGCTGGCATCGAGGAATATTCCGTCGGTCAAGGTGCTTCGGATGCAGAATATCAACGTCTATGATTTCCTTCGGTACCGGTACCTCGTAACGACGCAGGAAGCTCTCAGCGTCATGGAGGAGGTCTACGGGAAATGACGAGCGATCTCTACGATATCATACGGAATCCGCGGATCACCGAAAAGGGCACGCGGATCAAGGAAAAAAGCAATGTTCTTACCTTCGAGGTGAAAAAAACCGCCAACAAGGTACAGGTTAAAAAGGCGATCGAAGGTATCTTCAAGGTGAAGGTACTGGACGTAACCACCATAAATTACTCGGGCAAAATCAAGCGTCTCGGCCAGCGCAGCGGCCGCAGGTCCGATTGGAAGAAAGCGTATGTTACGCTGAAGCCCGGGGAAAAGATCGACATGTTTGAGGGGGCGTAGATGCCGGTAAAGAAATATAATCCGACTTCCCCGGGAAGAAGGGCGCAGACGGTCTCGACCTTTGAAGAACTGACGCGGAGCAGGCCGGAAAAGTCGCTTGTCGTGAGAATCAGTTCGAGCGGGGGAAGAAATAACCGCGGGAAGATGACGGTACGCCACCGGAGCGGTTGGCATAAAAAGCAATATCGTATCATCGATTTTAAGCGGGACAAGTTCGGCGTGCCCGCCGCCGTCGCGCACATCGAATATGACCCGAACAGGAGCGCGCGTATAGCCCTCCTCCATTATGCGGACGGAGAAAAACGGTATATCATCGCTCCCGTCGGCATCAAAGTCGGAGAAAAATTGCAGTCCGGACCGGATGCCGATATCAAGGTGGGGAATGCCCTTCCTCTGAATGCCATACCCGTCGGCACCGTCGTCCATAACGTAGAGCTCAAGAAGGGGGCCGGCGGCCAGTTAGCGCGGAGTGCGGGCGCTTCGGTACAGCTCCTGGCGCGCGAAGGGTCCTATGCAACGTTGCGGCTGAACTCCGGTGAAATCCGGAAGGTCCGAGCGGAGTGCATGGCCACCGTCGGCCAGGTAGGGAATCTGGAACACGAAAATATCAGCATCGGGAAGGCAGGCAGGTCCCGGTGGCTGGGCAGGCGGCCGCGAGTGCGCGGCGTTGTCATGAATCCCGTTGATCATCCCCTCGGCGGCGGTGAAGGCCGGGCGTCGGGCGGCAGGCCGGGATGCTCTCCCTGGGGGCTTCCCGACGGGAAGAAGACACGGCGTAATAAGGCAACGAATAAATATATTGTCGCCCGAAGAGCAAAGCGACGGTAAGCGACATTCGGAGAATGTCAAAGTGAAAATCTTCAATCTTCAATGTTCAATTTTCACTTTCCAATTTTCAATGCAAAGCTAGTGGAGGTGGCAGTGCCCAGATCGGTAAAAAAAGGTCCTTTTGTTGATGTTCACCTGCACACGAAAGTGGAGGCAATGAATACCTCGGGGGACAAGAAAATCCTGAAGACGTGGTCGCGACGGTCGACGATCATACCGGAGTTTGTCGGACACACCCTGGCGGTCCATAATGGACGAAAGTTTATCCCGGTGTACATAACCGAAAACATGGTGGGTCACAAGCTCGGAGAATTTTCTCCCACCCGGACGTTCAAGGGCCATGGTGGATCGAAGGCCGCTGAGAGGTCGAGCGGTCCGAAGAGATAGCGTGATCAGGCAGGAATGCGAGCGAGGGAAGATTCATGGAAGCTCAGGCAACAGTCAGACATATACGCATTACCCCGCGGAAAGCGAGGCAGGTGGTTGATCTCATTCGGGGCAAGATGGTCGGGGACGCACGGAACATTCTTGCCTTTACCCCCCTGCATGCAGCGCGGATCGTAAAAAAGCTTCTTGATTCCGCCGTGGCGAACGCCACGCAGAAGAATATCGG
>DMKB01000106.1 GCA_003454665.1 Nitrospiraceae bacterium
CCTGGTGCGAGTACGGTATCCAGCCCTCATCCACTGCTCCCCGGGTGGCGCCGATGGCGCCACCGAGGGTTTTGGCAAGATCATCGAGGAGCCTGAAATTTTGCTCACTGCCCATGCCCCGTCCCCCTGCCACGATAATATCAGCTTCGCTGATGTTCACGGTCTCGGACACCTCATCAACCGTCTGTAAGACCCTGGTACGGACATCACCCGCAGCGGTGAACGCGATCGGAACGACATCCCCTTTGCGGGAGGGGTCCTTCGGCGCCATTTTCATCACCTTGTGCCGCACCGTGGCCATCTGCGGCCGGTGATTGGGGGTGATGATGGTTGCCATGATGTTGCCGCCGAAGGCGGGGCGGGTCTGGAGCAGGTTGCCTGTTTCCGTATCAATGTCGAGGACCGTACAGTCGGCGGTGAGGCCGGTGGAGAGCGCTGATGCGACCTTGGGTATGAAGGACCGGCCGATAGCGGTGGCGCCGGCGAGAATAATTTCCGGCTTGTGGAGCGTGGCGAGGGAGGTCAGAACAGCACTGTATGTGTCGTCATTGAAATCCTTCAGCGCCGCGTTATCGGCGACATAGACGATATCCGCGCCGTGAGCGATAAGTTCTCCGCTCCTGTCCGTTATACCCTGGCCGATCAACACGGCGGAAAGCTTGGCCTGTCTCTTGTCCGCGAGTTTCCTTCCTTCGCCAAGAAGCTCGAGGGTAACGCTTGCGAGGGAGCCCTTGTGCTGCTCCGCAAATACCCATACGCCCCGGTACGCTGAGAGATCGACAACCGGCGCGCCTGCTTTCTCTGTGCTCTCAATGGCGTTGAATTCGCAGGTCTCGACACAGGCGCCGCACAGGGTACATGCTTCGGTTATAAAAGCCTTGCCATCACGCATCTCGATTGCGCCGAAGGGGCAGGAAGGCACGCAGGTTTCACAGCCGGTACACTGGTCCGGGATAATGCTTATGCTCACGAATAACTCCCTTAGATTCAGAAGGAAGACAACAGACTATAGATGACAGACTACAGACTACAGAGAAAAGACCGTATATATCCGATGTTGTCTGTCCTCTCTTGTCTCCAGTCTGTATTGTCTATCCTCTGCTGTCTGACATCTGTTATCTTCATTCTGTCTACTGTCTACTTGTTTATTGCTATATTATCGCCTGTTTCTTAAGCTTCTTTGCGACAGTGTCGAGCTGTTCACCGATTGTTCCCGAAAGCATCTCACGATCCCCGCGCGGGGTAGGGGGGAAGATTTTGACAACCTGCGTCGGTGAGCCCTTGAGCCCGAGTTTGTTTTCATCTGCAGTGAGATCAACGGCAGTCAACGTCGTTACGGAGATGTTCTTGGCTTTCATTTTCCCCTTCAGGGACGGCAGCCTGGGTTGATTGATTTCCTTGACGACGGTGATCAGTGCCGGAAGCGTTGTTTCAACGACATCATAGCCTTCGTCCATTAACCGTTCCACAACCATCATGCCGGGCTCGACCTTCTCGATTTTCCGGATGTATGCCACAAAGGGGATGCCGAGCATATCTGCTGTTTCCGGGCCAACCTGGGCGGTATCGCCGTCGATGGCCTGTTTGCCTGCAATGACAAGGTCGAATGGTCCGATTTTTTGTATACCCTTTGCGAGGGCATACGACGTAGCCCAGGTGTCAGCACCGGCAAAGGCCCTATCGGAGAGGAGCACCACGTTATCCACGCCCATGGACACCGCGTGCTTGAGCGCGTCCGTTGCCTGCGGCGGACCCATGGTCACTGCCGTCACGGTACCTCCATGCTGTTCACGAAGACGGATCGCCTCCTCAATCGCGTACATGTCATAGGGATTGATTATGCTCGGGACGCCATCACGGATAAGGGTATTGGTTTCCCGACTGATCCTGACCTCGGAGGTATCGGGGACCTGTTTGATCATGACAATAATGTTCATCTGCACTCTCCGTGGTAATGCCGTCAGGCTGCTGGAGCCTATGGCGCATCTCCAAACAACGCAGCACACACCTCAAACAAGTTCGCCAGTTCAGCCCTCAGCGTGTAGTATCTATAATAAGCTATTGAAATGTATTTGTGATTTGGTGCTTGTCATTTGGAGCTTGTGCTTCCTACTTCTGCCTCGATACTTCCCTGATCATATCCAGGGCGATAACATTCCGTTGTATCTGGTTCGTACCCTCGTAGATCTGGAGGATCTTTGCATCGCGCATCATCTTTTCCACGGGGTATTCCTTCATGTATCCCGATCCGCCCATGACCTGGACGGCGTCTGTCGTAACCTTCATGGCCGTATCGGTGGCAAAGAGTTTTGCCATTGCCGATGCCCGTGAGAAATCTTTGGCGCCGCTATCCATGGCGCGTGCGACGGAGTATACCAGGGCACGCGCCGCCTCGGTCTGGGTCTGCATGTCTGCGAGGATGTGCTGGACCGCTTGAAAGGAAGTGACCGGTTGGCCGAACTGTATCCTGCCTTTTGCAAATCTGATCGATTCGTCGATTGCGCCCTGTGCGACTCCCACACCCTGGGCGCCTACGCCGATGCGGGAGCTGTCGAGGGTCTTCATGGCAATAATGAAACCCATGCCTTCCTTGGCGATCAGGTTTTCCTTGGGGATGCGGCAGTCGCTGAAGATAAGCTCCGTCGTCGATGACGCGCGGATACCCATCTTGTTCTCTTTTTTCCCGAAGGTGAATCCCGGCGTACCCTTCTCGACGACAAATGCCGAGGCGCCGCGCGGCCCTTTGCTTCTGTTCGTTAGGGCGACGATGGTATATATCTCCGCTTCAATGCCGTTCGTGATCCATTGCTTGGTCCCGTTCAGGACATATTCATTCCCATCCAGCTTTGCCGTTGTCTGTATTCCGCTGGCATCACTCCCCGCGTTCGCCTCGGTAAGGCCGAAGGCCACAAGACGCTTTCCCGTTGCTATGTCCGGCAGGTACTTCTTTTTTTGCTCATCCGTTCCATAGAGGAGGAGGGGGTAGGTCCCGAGGGCATTAGCCGCGTAGCTTGTCGACACTCCGACACAGGCCTTGGAAATTTCTTCAACAGCGATGCAGAGTTCAAGTACTTTTTTGCCGAGGCCGCCGTATTCTTCGGGTATGAACAGACCCATGAGGTCCGCCTGGCCCATGGCCTTCATGATATCTGTTGGGAATTTATTCTGTTCATCAAGCTCCGCGCGGACCGGTACGATCTTTTCTTCAGCTACTTGTCGCGCGAGATCTCGAATCATGATCTGTTCTTCCGTCAGCATATAATCCATGAAAATCCCCCTGGAATGTGTTTATTATCCCGCGCCCGTCCCGCTTCAGCGGGACTTGGGCGGGGCGGGATGTCCCGCCACGGCGGGATGCCCCCCCCAAGGCGGGACGGCCCCTGTCGGCGGGGCTCAACCGAAATAAAAAAAGAAGGAACGAAGAACGAAAGATGTTCCAAACCCTGACTTCCCCATTGACATGACAGCGTCAATTTGTATTCAATTGATCGCCGGCAAGGTGTTTGCTCCGGGGCCGTTGACGCTTTTTGCCGCCCCATTATTTTTGATACGCTGCTGTTCCCGGCAGTGTACGTGCACCCGCCTTCATCCAGGAAGTTACCATCTCACGAGTGCCGACGCCCAGGTAAGGCCGCCGCCGAACGCCTCGAGGAGCAGAAGATCGTGGTCTTTAATCCGCCCCGCTCGCACTGCCTCATCCAGGGCCATGGGTATGGATGCCGCCGAGGTATTGCCGTACTTCTCAATGGTGATCACGACTTTTTCGAGCGGCATGTTGAGCCGCTTTGCCATTGCCTGGATAATCCGCATGTTCGCCTGATGCGGCACGAGGAGGTCGATTTCCTCCGGTTTTACCTTGTTATGCTCCAGCGCCTCCTGCACCACGTCCTCAAGGGCACGGACCGCCACCTTGAAGGTTTCATTGCCTTTCATTTTTATGTAATGCATTCTCTTGTGAATGGTGTCGTGTGTCGGGGGGTGGAGGGCGCCACCTGCCGGTACGTAGAGGAGATTGCCGAGAGCCCCGTCGGAATGCAGGTGCGCCGAGAGGATTCCGCGTTTTCCCGCATGCCGCTGGATCACGACGGCGCCTGCGCCGTCACCAAAGAGCACGCACGTCGTTCTGTCTTCCCAGTCTACGAACCGGGACAAGGTCTCAGCACCGACGAGGAGGATGTTCGTGTACGTATCGGATTTGATGAAGGCATTTGCAACGGACAGGCCGTAGATAAAGCCGGAACAGGCTGCGTATACATCAAAGGCGGCGGCCTTTTTGGCGCGGAGCTTTTCCTGGAGCACGCAGCCCAGGCTCGGCATGATCGTGTCCGGCGTGGTCGTGGCCACCAGGATCAAATCCAGGTCTCCCGGGGCGATTCCTGCGGCTTTCAGCGCCTTGTGGCTTGCTTCATAGGCAAGATCCGATGTCGTTTGACCCCGCTCTGCGACCCTGCGCTCTTTGATGCCGGTACGCTCCATAATCCATTCATCACTCGTGTCCACGAGTTTTTCAATGTCATGGTTCGTGACGACCTTTTTCGGAACATACGAGCCGGTTCCGACGATTCGTGCCTTGATCATTTGATTTTCGTGAGCTCCATGTTCTTTTCGATATCCTCGTGAATGTGCTTGTTGACTTCACTATTGGCAAAGTCTGCCGCAACGCGAATGGCGTTCTTGATGGCCCGGCCTGAAGATCTGCCGTGGCCGATGATGCTGATACCTTCCACGCCGAGGAGGGGCGCGCCGCCGTATTCGGCATAATCAACTTTGCGCTTGAGCGCCCGAAATGCAGGCCGCATCATGAAATATCCGAGCTTTCGGATAAGATTCTCGCCGATGTTGTCTTTTATGATGATTCCGATCGCCTCGCCGACGGCTTCGGAAAGTTTGAGTACCACGTTGCCGATGAAACCGTCGCAGACGATCACATCTGCGTAGCCCGTCATTACGTCACGTCCCTCGACATTACCGATAAAATTAAAGGACGATTCATTCAGCAGCTTAAATGCTTCCTTGGTAAGCTCATTGCCTTTGGTTTCTTCCTCGCCTATGGAAAGCAGCCCCACGCGCGGGTTCGGGTACTTGAGAACGTACTTTGCGAGAATTTCTCCCATGACGGCGAACTGGAGCAGATGGGAAGGCTTGCAGTCCACATTCGCCCCTGCATCAAGTATGATACACGCGCCCTTCACGGTGGGCATGAAGACAGAGATGGCCGGTCTTTCGACGCCTTCGAGCGACCCGAGGACGAACATCGATGTTGCCATGGCTGCTCCGGAGTTGCCGGCGGTGATCACGGCCACCGCTTCTCCGCTTTTTACGAGTTCATTGGCGATACGGATGGATGAATCCCGCTTCCTGCGGAAAACCGTGGACGGTGAATCAAGCATATCCACTACCTGAGATGCATGACGTATCTCTATGGGCAGTGATTTCACGTTATGGATCGCATCGAGTTCTGCTTGTATCGATTGTTCGATCCCGACGAGAATGATCCCGACGCCGTACTCTTTTGCGGCCTGGACCGCCCCCGCAACAGTTGCATGGGGGGCATTATCTCCACCCATGGCATCGACTGCAACTTTGATCATTCGTGCTCCTTACCGCCCCGCAATATAAAAGGCAAAGAGCCATACCGACGGCGCGGTATCATCTCTTTGCCTTGTATGCGCATCTCAATTATATCTGCTGAACCGTTATGATCTCCCGGGCGTGATAGGTGCCGCAGGACATGCAGGCATGATGAGGCAGCTTGACCTCCTGACACTGCGGGCAGACCGAGAGCGAGGGTGCTGACAGATGCTTGTGTGTGCGCCTTTTTCCTTTACGCGATTTCGAGGTTTTATTTGTCGGATTAGCCATGTTTCAGTATTACTCCTTTTTCTTTTTGAAAATATCCTTGAGTACGGAAAATGCGTTATTTTTCCCCCACGCCCCTTTGTCGCAACGGCAGTCGGCTTCATTGCGGTTCGTACCGCAGACCGGGCAAAGACCTTTGCAGCCGGAATCGTGGAGCGGCACCATGGGGATTGCGAGGAGCAGCTGTTCCCTCACGATGTCGAGCGGATCGATCTCATCACCCTCATAGAACTCCGTATCCAGCTCGCCTTTGCCGATCTCGTGCTCAGGAGGCGTCGAGTCGACGGTATTCAAGGGACTGAGATCAAAATTCAATTTTGTATCAATCCGGTACGGAAAGCGGCTCAGGCAGCGGCTGCATTCGAGCATGGGTTCGCATTGTACTCTGCCCGTTATATGGAACCCCGATTCATCAGCAGGGTTGATACTCAGTGATGCAGCGACCGCAGCCGAGGTCGTGCCCTCGCCGGACTCAAACAGATCGAGCTCCTGCGCAATCTCCAGTTGAAGCCCCTCCGGCGGTATGTCCGTGATCTTGATAGCCATTTCATTTACTTCGTGCGGGGCCGAAAGTTCCCAAATTATAAAAGGAAGTTCCCGTTTTGTCAAGCGAAAATACGGTGACGCTCATGTGAAGCCCTGCTGTTCCTTCTGTCTGGCAACGATGTGAGCCCGGAACGCCTGCGAGGCAGTTCAGTCTTTCTGTTTTGAACCTTATGCGCGTGTACCCGCTCATCGATTCATAAGGCGGCGCGGCGATCACGATATTCCCGGAAAAAGCAAGCACCGTTATCTGACGATGACGGGTCAAATGAAATGGGGAGCGTTATTGCCGGTCCGCCATGGCTTGCGCGGCACGGCGGCCTTCTTTTACATTCACCTTTGAGAGCAGTATCCCTCCGCCGATGAACAGGAGCAGCAGTGAAAGGATCGACGTGCGAGGATTCCCCGTAAGGACGGCGACCCATCCCATCATAATGGGCCCGAGAACGGCCGCGAATTTTCCGAGCATATTGTAAAAACCGAAAAACTCAGCCGCCTTGTCAGCAGGAATGATCCTCGCATACAGTGATCGACTCAAGGACTGAATGCCTCCCTGGACCAGTCCGATGGTGATGGCGAGGGCATAGAATTCTCGGACATCGCTCATCCCGTACGCCCAGAGAGTAACGAGCGTATAGACAATGATACCGATATAGATGCCTGTCTTGGCTCCCAGCTTTTCGCCGATCTTGCCGAAGACGATCGCTGAGGGGAACCCCACAAACTGGGTTATCAACAGCGCAAGGATCAATTCATTCGTTCCGAAACCAAGTGCTTTGCCGTAATCTACCGCCATGCGTATAATGGTATCCACACCGTCAATGTACAACCAGTAGGCGAGGAGAAAGAGAAAAACGACCTTCATTCGACGGATGTAGTGAAATGTGTCAACGAACTGCTCTAAACCTTCTTTCACCATTTGAACGGTGGAGAGTCGCTTTGGTACCGGAGGATCCTTGACGAAGAGGAGCAGCGGCAGAGAGAATATCGCCCACCAGACCGCAACGAGTAGAAAGGAAACACGTACTGCCTGCGCTTCACCCGCTAATCCGAACCACCCCGGATGGATGGTCATGAAGATGCAAAATGCGAACAATAGGCCGCCGCCAAGGTATCCCAGTGAAAAACCAATCGCCGAAACGATGTCGTATTTTACTTCGCTCGCGATATTGACGATGAAGGCGTCATAAAATATATTTCCGCCAATGAATCCGATGGTTGAAGCCATATAGAGCCACATGGCCAGTATCCAATGGCCCTTTGCTACCCAGAAGAGGCCGGCTGTCATTGTTATTCCCAGCATTGCAAAGAGGAGCAAAAAACGCTTTTTGGCGCCACCGCGGTCGGCGATCGCTCCGAGGATGGGCGCGAGAATTACTATGACGAGGCTTGAGAGAGAATTAGCGAGGCCCAACGAGAGGGTGATGGACTCACTTTCCCGGCCGGCGCTCCAGTAGTCCCGAAAGAAGATCGGAAAGAAACCTGCCATAATCACCGTGGAGAACGCAGAATTGGCCCAGTCATACATCGCCCAGGAAAAAATCTGTTTTGTGTTTTTCATCATGAGTATTGGTTTCCCTGCGAACGATTCAGCTCCGAGAGGAATGACTCAATTATAATCTAACATCCGGGAAAACATCAAGTGATTGTTGCAAAACAGTACGGTCTTCTTGAGCCTTGACAATGGTGTCGTAGTTTACTATTATCACGGAAATTTCTCTTCGATGGGGATGGCAGAAAATTTCTCTTGCCCAGGGGATCTGAAATATGAGAAGACACCTCTTTTTTGCAGCGACGCTGTTCTGTATGATCGGCATACTGTGCGCCGGTGACGGCTTTGCCGCACTCTACAAGTATATAAATAAAGACGGCACCATAGGTTTCACCGACAACCTGCAGAGCGTTCCGGAGGAATACCGGAAAACGGCAGTTCTGGTGAAGACAACGGTGCGGAAACCTCGAAACGACGGGAAGGATCCACGGCACGGTATCGATAACGAGGATGCGCCTGCTGCGGCACTGCATCCTGCATCCGTGCCCATGGGCGGGAACAAGGCCGGAGGAAAAGCCCGGTTCAGCATCAGGGTGTTACGATCACTCTTCGTCATCATTGTAGCGGCCCTTATTATTCTTGTGCTTTCCCGGTACAGCCACCTTCGGGACAGGAAAAAAGTCCTCCACGCTGTCAACGGTGCCCTCATCGCCCTGGTGTCACTGTTCGTTATCTATAGCCATGCACGGGATGTGGTCACCCTTTTTACGAAGACGGGCAATGCCATTGAGGACAGGAAAGACGAGGCCAGGGAGAAGGGGGAGGGCGCAGCCCGGTTCATTAAGGCCCTGGACGCGTTCTTCGAGTAAGCCGGGCTGGGGCAGCTTAACTATCTTCCGTAACTTTTTTGATTGACTCGTAAGCGATGTTCGCGAGGCGCTTCAGTTGGGCCGCCGTAATCGAGAGGGGTGGCATGAGGATGATCACATTGCCGAGGGGCCGGATGATGAGGCCCTGGTTCCGCGCTTCTTTGATGACCCTGATCCCGATCTTGTCCTCGACAGGGTAGGATTCCTTCGTTTCTTTCTGCCTGACAAGCTCGACGCCTACCATAAACCCTTTCTGTCTGACCTCTCCCACGTGCTTGAGCCCTTCGAATCGCTTCAGCTGTTTCGACAGAAGCGCTATCTTCGGTTGAAGCCGTGCAATGGTTTTATCTTTTTTGAAGAGGTCGATGCTGGCCAGCGCCGCAGCACAGGCGAGGGGGTTCCCCGTGTACGTATGGCCATGAAAGAGTGTTCTGAGTTCCCGGTATTCTCCGAGGAAGCCGCGGTAGAGGTCTTCCGTCGTCAGGGTCGCCGCCAGGGGAAGGTAGCCTCCGGTAATGCCCTTGGCCACCGCCATGATGTCCGGGGTGACGCCTTCCTGCTCACAGGCAAACATCGTGCCGGTCCTGCCGAACCCCGTCGCGACCTCGTCGGCTATCATGAGGATATGGTATTTCGTGCAGAGTTCCCTCATCCTGCGCAGGTATCCCGGAGGAGACATGAGCATGCCTGCTGCTCCCTGCACGAGGGGCTCCATGATCAGCGCTGCTGTTTCATCGCAGTGCTTCCCCATAACCTCTTCCGCCTGGTCGGCACAGGCCATACGGCAATCAGGATAGGATTTGCCGAGGGCGCAGCGGTAGCAATGAGGGGAGTCTATGGTATACGTATCGAAGAGGAGGGGTTTATATACTTCATGAAACAGGTCGATGCCCCCGACGCTTACGGACCCGAGTGTATCGCCGTGGTACGCTTCCTTTAGAGAGATAAACCCGGTCTTCGATCGATACTCCGGCCCTTTTTGCTGCCAGTACTGGAAGGCCATTTTCAGCGCTATTTCAGCGGCCGTTGATCCGTTATCCGAGTAGAACACCCGTGAGAGGCCGGCAGGCGCTATCTGGATAAGCTTTTCCGCCAGGAGGACAGCAGGGACATTCGAGAGTCCGAGGAGAGTCGAATGGGCGATTTTCTTCAACTGAGCGGCCACGGCCCCGTCGATCTCTTTTTTCCGGTGACCGTGGACATTCACCCAGAGCGATGATACTCCATCGATGAACGTATTGCCGTTGATATCGGTGAGGACACTGCCGCTGCCGCTTTCTATGATGGTCTGTTCCTCGTTCCCCCAGTCGCTCATCTGGGTGAAGGGATGCCAGACATGCTTCTTGTCCAGTTTTTCCAGCTTCCGGGCAATGGCCTTGCGACGGTTTGCCCCTTGTTTTGTCGACACTGAAGACATTCTGCTTTCTACTTCCCTTTTCTGGACTAACGAGGTATTATAAGTGAACCTGCTGGATTGTCAATCGGAAAAAGTGCTTGAAAGGATTCAGTTCTTTCTGGTAGAATGACAAAAATAACGACAATACTGCGCCACAGGAGGCAATGGTATTCATGATGCAGAACAAAAAATGGTACGTTTCGGCATTTCTTTTCATCATCATCGGCGTATTCGTCGGCCTCATTCTTTCTTCTCAGCTCGATTTGGTGACGCCCGTTCCCGGGAAGAATAAAATATCGTCCAAGTCGATCAACGCCCTGTCCGAGTTAAGCGAGGCATTGTCGGAAGTCGCAACGGTTGCCTCGTCCTCGGTGGTGAATATCTCCACGACGAGGGTGATAAAACGTCGGGAAGGGACGCCCTTTGACTTCTTCAATGATCCGTTTTTCCGAAGGTTTTTCGGTGATCAGGCCCCTCATCCCGACGTCCCGCAGGAGCGGAGAGAACAGAGCCTGGGATCGGGCGTTATCGTGTCGGAGAACGGCTACATTATTACGAACAACCATGTTATCGAGCAGGCCGAGACCATCAAGGTCTTGCTCTCGAACAAACGTGATTATACTGCTACCCTGGTCGGCGCTGACCCGAAGAGCGATATCGCCGTGATCAAAATAGACGCGGAAGGCCTGTCTGCGCTGCCCTGGGGAGTTTCCAGCGATCAGAAGGTTGGCGATATCGTGTTCGCCATCGGCAATCCCTTCGGCCTGAACCAGACGGTGACGATGGGCGTGATCAGCGCCGTGGGGAGGGCGAACGTCGGCATCGCTGATTACGAGGATTTTATCCAGACCGACGCGGCGATTAATCCGGGCAACTCCGGCGGCGCGCTTTTGAATGCCCGGGGAGAGCTCATCGGCATCAACACGGCCATCGTTTCGCGAAGCGGCGGCTATCAGGGAATCGGTTTTGCCGTACCGAGCGCCATGGCGCGCCAGGTGATGGACAGCCTGATCAAGTACAAGAAGGTGGTCCGGGGGTGGCTCGGGGTCAGTATCCAGGAGGTCACGTCTGATCTTGCCGAAGAGTTCGGCGTCAAGGACCTGAACGGCGCTCTCGTGAGCAGCGTCGTGAAGAAGAGCCCGGCGGCAAAGGCAGGGATCAAACGGGGAGACGTCATCCTGAAGTATAACGGCAAGACCGTCCACGATACGGGTCACCTCAGAAACGTGGTTTCCCAGACTCCGGTAGGCACGAAGGCAACAATAGGGCTTCTTCGGAACGGGAAGAAGATCGAAGTGAAGGTTATGATCCGCGAGCTGCCGAAAAAGCTGGCAGGCATGCCCCTTGTTGAAGAGCCGGGGGGGGGCGGAAAGAGCAAGGCCCTGGCCGGCCTCGTGGTGCGACAGCTCACGCCGAAGATCGCCAGACGCTTCGGCATCGGGCGAGGCGAATCAGGTGTAGTCATCGTACAGGTTGACCGGGGCAGTACGGTCTATGAGGCAGGTCTCAGGCCCGGCGACCTTATCCTCCAGCTAAACCAGAAGGATATAACGTCGATAAAGGACTATGAAAAGGCCGTTGCAAAGATCAAACCCCGTAAACGGATACGGCTTTTGATCCGGAAAAAAGGCCAGGATCTTTTCGTCACGATCAGGCCGAAGTAAGGGACGGCTGATCCGCGAGGAGTTTCATTCCCCCGTCGATTGAAGCTGCGGCGTGACAGGACCATTCGTATCACCGGACCGGGAGAGGCGGCAGGGATCGGCCCCTGCTCATGATTCCCTTCAGGGAGTAATCCTCCTGCCCGGCGCACGGTCCCTCGTGCCGCTGCCGTAATTGTTTGTGCAAGGAGAAAAAACCATGGGTCTTATTATTATTCGTTCACTGTTCGTTTTTATCGGCATCATTCTTGGATACTATTCATCAACCCAGATCGACGGTCAGATCAATAAGATTGAAGGCATGGCGATAGGATTCGGTGTTGCGGTCCTCATCATTCTTACCGAGCTGCTGTTCAGAAAGGTATCGCTCAAGGTCATCCTCGGCGGAATTCTGGGTTTTATCGTCGGGCTCGTTTCCGCGAATATCATTGCGTCTCCCCTGCGGCTTGTCCCCCTGGAGAAGGGGATCGTGAACTTTATCATCCTCCTGCTGAACGCCTTTTTCGGTTACCTGGGTATCACCATCGGGATTCGGGAAGGCGACCGGTTCAATCCCACGAATATCAAAAAGCTGTTTAAAGGCGCCGCTGAAGAAAACATCAAAATCCTCGACACGAGCGTAATAATAGACGGAAGGGTGGCGGATGTATGCGAGACGGAATTTCTTGACGGAACCATTATCATTCCGCAGTTTATTCTTCAGGAACTCCAGCACATCGCGGATTCATCGGATTCACTCAAGCGGGCGCGGGGCAGGCGGGGGCTTGATGTCCTTCACCGGATACAGAAGATGAACCACATGGAGGTCCGTATTACCGAAGAAGACTTCCCGAAAATCCGGGAAGTCGACAGCAAGCTGGTTGCGCTCGGCAAGAAGCTCGGGGCCAAGGTGGTCACGAATGACTTCAACCTGAACAAGGTTGCCGAGCTCCAGGGCGTAAAGGTGCTCAATATCAACGATCTGTCGAACGCCGTGAAGCCCGTTGCCCTCCCCGGAGAGAGTATGCGCGTGTTCGTACTCAAGGAAGGCAAGGAGTCGGGGCAGGGGGTGGCGTATCTTGACGACGGCACCATGATCGTCGTCGAGAACGGCCGCAAGCACATCAGCAAAAATGTGGAGGTGACCGTGACGAGCGTACTTCAGACCGCTGCGGGCAGGATGATTTTCACCAAGCTCCGGGAAGACATGGAGTACGAGTTCCAGGCTGCCGGAAAGAACTGACCGGGCGGCAGCGCCGAAGGAAAGCATGGCCGCAATTTATGGTTGCAAAATGATACGTATCGTTCTATGATCGATCTGCGCGTTCATCCGGTATGAAACGGACGCGAGTGTCGTGTCGGGGGATCTATGTCAGGGCATTCGAAGTGGGCAACAACAAGGCACAAAAAGGCCGCCGCGGACGCAAAGCGCGGGAAGGTGTTTACGAAGATCACCAAGGAACTCACCGTTGCCGCCAAGATAGGAGGCGGTGATCCGGCGGGGAATCCCCGGCTCAGGACGGCGATTGCAAATGCAAAGGCTGTCAGCATGCCGGCCGACAACATGAAACGCGCCATTCAAAAAGGGACGGGAGAATTACCCGGTGTTTCGTATGAGGAGGTTACGTTCGAGGGCTATGGCCCCGGCGGTGTCGCCCTGCTGATCGAGGTCATGACGGACAACCGGAACCGGACCGTCGCGGAGATACGGCACGCTCTCGGGAAGCTTGGCGGCAATCTGGGAGAGTCCGGATGCGTTTCGTGGATGTTCAATAAAAAGGGATATATCGTCGTGAGCCGCGATAACGCCGATGAAGAAAAGCTCATGGCCCTTGCGCTGGATTCCGGCGCCGAAGATATGCAGGGCGAGGAAGATAATTTCGTCATCACCTCCGCCCCCGGCGATTTCGAAGGACTAAAGAAGGCCATTGAAGACGCAGGCGTTGCTTTGGAGGTTGCCGAAGTCACGATGATCCCGCAGACCTTTGTGAAGCTGGAGGGCAAAGAGGCGCAGCAGATGATACGTCTCATGGAAACACTCGAGGACAGTGACGATGTCCAGAACGTATACGCGAATTTCGACATCCCGGAGGAGATCCTGGCAGCGGGGTAAACAATAGTCTGTTATGAAGACAGTAGACAGTAGTCAGTAGTCAGGAGACAGGATAAAGAGGGCAGATGAAAGACTGCAAAGGACAGAAGATGGTAATTCGCAATGCGAAATCCGGCATCAGGTATCTGGCATCTCGGAAAAAAGATTTCATCCTGTACATCCTGTCAGAAAAAGATTTGGTTGTTCCGGCCTGTTCCTGATTCATCGGAGCTTGTCCGGGTTTGGTAAGCAATTCGTTGTCTTTCCTGTCGCATCATGGTTGGCACAGTACAGTGAGGTATTCGGAATGAGGGTATTGGGTGTTGATCCCGGCACAATTACGAGCGGTTATGGAGTTGTTACCGAAGAGAACCACAAATTGTTCCATGTTGCATCGGGGGGGATAAGCCCTTCCGCAAAACACCCGTTCCCGAAGCGGCTCAAAAAAATCTATGAAGAACTCGAGAACGTCATTCACCGGTATCGGCCGCAGGTGATCGTTGTCGAGGATTTATTCGTTTCGAAAAACATCAAATCCGCGCTTAAGCTCGGACACTCACGGGGCGTGGCGCTCCTCGCGGCCATGAATGCCGGCTTGCCCGTGTACGAATATTCACCGTCTGAAGTAAAGCAGGCGGTGGTGGGAAACGGCAAGGCCGAAAAAAAGCAGATCCAGATGATGGTAAAGGCCCTGCTCGATCTTCCGAAAGTACCACATCCCGCCGATGCCGCCGATGCCCTCGCTGCTGCAATATGTCATATCCATTCTTCCCGGATGAAAGAGATCCTCAGAAGCCCGTCTGCTCTTCGGCAACCCCGGAGAGGGGCGAATCAGCTGAGAAGTACCGGCAGGCAGCGATGAGCAAACCGGTATTCAGATTACCGTCGAGTACGAAGATGAGCGGGACATGATAGCATCGATTACGGGCAAACTCACCCGCAAGGCCACGGACTACCTGATCGTGGATGTCGGCGGCGTCGGGTACCAGGTGTTCGTTCCCCTCTCCACCTACTACGGCATACCGGAGGGAGGCGAAGTCGTGGGCCTCCATGTCCATACCCACCTGCGCGAAGACTCTCTCACGCTCTTCGGCTTTCTCTCCCAGCTGGAAAAGGACCTGTTCCAACTCCTTATCGGGGTTTCCGGTATCGGCCCGAAGCTCGCCCTCGTGATTCTCTCGAGCCTTTCCGTGGAGGAGTTGATGGGCGCCTTCCATGCTTCCGATGATTCCCGGCTCTGTTCCGTTCCGGGAATCGGGAAGAAGACCGCTGCCAGGATGGTCCTCGAGATCAAGGACAAGATACGGGATTTTTTGCCCGAGACGGTGCCCCAGGGACGGCCCCCGGCGGCCGACATTCAGAACGAAACCGATGACGCCGTCTCAGCTCTCGTCAATTTAGGGTATAAAAAACCGCTTGCTGAAGATGCGATCAGGCAGGCCCGGCAGGGCGGGCCGGGACGTACCGTACAGGAACTCATCAGAGAAGCGCTGAATGGGTTGATGAAGAGATAGAAGATAGACTGAAGACGGGAGACGAGAGAGGACAGACGAGAAACTACGGAATACAGGCGGGAGACAGGAGAACACAGACAGAAGACGAGAGGCAAGAGAACACAGACAAGAGACAAGAGACAAGAGACTTCAAGTCATAACTAGCCGACACCGGTTGTATATTGTCTTTTCTCTCTCGTCTGTAATCTGCAGTCTGTAGTCTGTATAGTCTGTCGTCTGTCGTCTGTGATCTGTCGTCTGTCATCTGTAGTCTGTTGTCTGTTGTCTGTTGTC
>DMKB01000067.1:0-497 GCA_003454665.1 Nitrospiraceae bacterium
CCCCGCCGGTAAGTTCTATCCGGACCTCTACCTTTGTAGCCGTATCAAGAAGAATAACATAATTTTTCCCCGCCTCTTTTACCGAATAGTTTTTGAGTATCCGGTCCCCGCTCTTCACCGTATACAGTTCACCGTCCTTGGACAGAAAGAGGGTACTGTCTTCTTCGGTCAAAAAACCCAGGAAACGAAATTTCGAAAGGTCTGCCCGGGCGAAATCCGCGGCGATCTCCTCTGCCGTCTTGACGGGCACCGGCGGTGGTGGCGGCGTCTTCGGCATTGTGGGCCTCTTTTTCGGCCGGGGCTTCGGATCGGCCATGAGGAAGATGTTCCGCTTCACGCCGGGGAACTTTTCCTCTTTCTTTTTGAGAAAAATGTGCAGCGGATCGACATCTCCCCCGGGAGAAGCATGGCCAGTCCTGACCGCCGACGCGGCTACTGCACCACGCTTGTACGTGAGCGGAACCCGCTTCTGCTCTTCCGCGGTCAGAACACGATAC
>DMKB01000067.1:586-2665 GCA_003454665.1 Nitrospiraceae bacterium
CCTTTTATATAGGTCACGAGCTTCATCTGGAGCTTCACCCTGCCCCGCTCTGAAGCCATTTTCAATTCCTGGATGCCGACGACCCGGTCGGCTGTTTCAACCTTGTGAATAAAGCGCTTGATATTCGGATACCTGCCCTCGACGGGGAGCGAAAAAGAGAGCATGGTGAGTCGTTCCGCACTGTGTTTCGGAATATCGAATTTTACCGAGCCGACACTGAGCTTCTGCCTCCTCGCGGTCTGCAACAGTTCCTTGACGAGGAGCGGCATGTCCGTCTGCGTGGGTATTCCGGCCCTGATGCCCGCGAATGCTTTCTTCTGTTTCTGAAACAGAACGGCATCGGCATGGCTCTTTCTGAGGCCGGCATACCGCTCTTCCCGTGATTGCAACTGCGCCGCGACAGGGGCGAGAACAGTCAAAAAGAATATCAGGCTGACGCAGAACAGAGCGACACAGGCAATGAGCGCAAACCGAAATTTTTTATGTTCACTGAACCATGCCGGCACCGCGATCTTCATAGTGCGTCACCACCTCAAATGAGATATGCCCCTTGTCCACGGACTGGTGTTTCAGGAGCGGTGCTTTGAACGATGGGGACTGTTCCATTCCCACGATCAGGTTCCGGAGCGACTCCGGGGTGCGCGCCTTGCCTTTGAGATTCAGGCTGCGGCTTTTGGTCTTGTATCCTATGTGCTCAAGGGCAACCCCGCTCGGAAACACCGCCTCAATGGCCGTGAGCAGTTGGGTCCACGAAAACCGCTTCGACTCCATGAGTCCCGACATATCGGAAAGATCGCTCACCAGCTGTTGGCGTTCACGCATGACCGGTTTGAACTTCTCCGCCGACATTTCAAGCTCCGTCAGTTTCCGGTCCATGGCAGCGACATCATGACGATAGAAAAAAACCATCACGACCATGACGACCGTCAACGCGACGAACAAGGCACTCGCTGCCAGCAGACCGGAGTAGACAGCGGCGGTGAGCCGGTAATTCCTGCTGGCAAAATTAATATTGATGATCCGCGGCATACCGGTCACAGCGTGCCTCCTGCACCGAGAGCCGCCGCCAATTCCGGAGCGGTATCGGAAAAAACGGGCTGAACAACAGCCGGGGATAATACCTGCACATCGAGCGATGTCGCTGACGAGAGTCCGCCGACCAAGGCATCTAAATCCACCGAGTCGCCCGAGAGGTATAGGTTCCCCACTTCGGCTATCTGCGAGCGGTCCATGTGCGTATAGAAATGAAGCGAATCATCGATCTCACGCACGAGTCGGCTGCGAATCCCCTCCGGGGTCCCCCGCTTCATTTCCTTGAACCGGTAGAATCTCAATCCTCCCCCTTCCAGAATGAAGGTACCGAAAGCATCACTGGTTATATACGCGATAGCGGATACGGGTGCCTTATGCAAAATAAATCCCGCGTAAAAATCAACAATATGAAAGGAAGATAACCCAACGGACCAGGGTTCGAATCCCAGGCCGAGGAGCAATGATTCATATTGCGCAATAACGTCGCGTTTCGCAGAACAGGCAAGGAGGGTAAAACCCTTGTCCTGACGACGAAGAATCTGATAACGAAGTATCGTATCCGATGTATCAAAGGCCGCGGCCTTTTCGAGACGCCAGCGGATAAGACGCTCCCGATCTTTGGCTTTGGGCGGCAGTTGGTCAAACTCAAGGGTCTGAACGCGAAATACCGTGTCAGGAAGGCTCAGGGAAACACGGTTCGTCTTGACTGTTCCGAGCCTGCCCAGACAGTCCCGAAGAATCTCCGTAAGGCCGTCTGGATCGTTTATGTTCTGCGTGGTATAGCTCTCGCTCACCATGCCGGGAGGAAGATCGGCCATCTCTGAAGCAAGGACAGACAGGGATCCGCCGTTCTTCTGCACAGCCGCAAGCCTGACGGAACCAGCCTTTATCTCCAGTCCCACGCCTGCCTTTTGAGGCATGAATTGCAACATCTCGGTATATTATCAGGGTATTAGGGGGAAGTCAATCTTTAGTTATAATAGAGGGATAAGGATGGGGTGTACAGACAAACTCTGCCTGCCTGCGGCCCGTTCACGGCGGGACGCC
>DMKB01000321.1:0-392 GCA_003454665.1 Nitrospiraceae bacterium
TGCACTCTGTTATCGACGTTATGGATGCTTGCGGTCTTGGCTGCCGACGACAGGGCGACGCCGATGTCCATCATCCGCATGACGCAGTGGGGGCCGGTGTATCCCATTTCCTTGGCCTTCATCTCTTTGTTCTTGTCGAAATCCGCGCACGTGAGATACCCGCATGCCCCGCAGTCATATCCCGCGGTTACCGGTTTGCTCAAACCCACAAGAAGGAGCGCCTGTGAGTTCTCGATGTTCGATGCGTCCCTGAGCCAAAAGGCTTCATTCGTGCTCTTTGGCGCGTACTCCTTCATTGCATTTGCGATCTTCTTGAGGTCGTCGTCCCTGCTGATTACGACTATTTCAAGAAAATCCTTGCCCCCCGCTTTGGGCGCGGTCCTTGCCGATGC
>DMKB01000321.1:464-1624 GCA_003454665.1 Nitrospiraceae bacterium
TCCACACTCCACACTCCACACTCCGCACTTTAGTAATTCGCCTCAATTTCAGCTTCTACTAATGCTTTCAATTGCTCATAGCCGAAGCTCGGAAGGGGCTTCCCATTCACGAAGAATTCCGGTGTTTTCCTCACATTGAGCATTTTAGCATCTGCAAGGTCCTGTTCGATACGCCTCGTGATTTCCGGATCATGCATGTCCTTTTCGATCTTTTTCAGATCGAGTCCGGCCATGGGAAGGAATCTCCATACGAATTGAGGCTGGGGGTTATGATGGCTCGCCCAGTAAGACTGAGATTGATACATGACATCCAGGGTCGCCCAGAACTTTCCCTGTTTTCTCGCTGCTTCCAGGATCTTGACAAAGTAATCCGCGTTGTGATGAAACGGCGCATAGCGGATAACGAGCTTTATTCTGCCCGGGTGGGCCGCCAGGAAACCCTTGACGTAGGGGTGGAAGGCACTGCAGGTTTCACAGGCAGGATCCATAAACTCCACGATGTATACCTTTGCATCATCACTGCCGAATGTCGGTGAATAGTCCCGTACGAAGGTCGACACATTCTCGTTGGCCATAAAAGCGATCTTCTCTGCCTGCCGGCCTTTGTAGAAATAACCGCCGAGCACAAAGGCAAGGATCAGAACAACACCGGCAATCAAGACGACATACTGTTTTTTCATACAGAAAGCCTCCTTCGTAATAGGACCAACAACGCTATGATGGACGAAAATGCCATCAGCGAAAGCATCGGAATGGATATGAAGCCGAACAGGGCTATGTAGACCTCGGTACAGGAAACGCCCTGCCTGCAGGGCGCCAGGCTCTCGGGAATGACGCCGGAATGCAGAAGGGTATGATACAACGCGACGAGCCAGCCTGCCGCTGCCAAGGGAAGGGCGTACTTGACGACGTTTTTATCAAAAGGAAAGAGCCCCACCAGGAAGATGATCGCCAGGGGGAACATGAAGATCCGTTGATACCAGCACAGGGCGCAGGGGGCATAGAGCATGATCTCACTGAAGAACAGGCTCCCGAGGGTCGAGATGCCGGCTATCAGCCAGCACAGAAAAACGATATTCCAGTTGGGATCGGATGTTAGGGATGAGCGGGTCATAGTGCTTTTCTCCAAAAAGATATTGTCTGCTTGTCTGCTTGTCTGC
>DMKB01000321.1:1746-7650 GCA_003454665.1 Nitrospiraceae bacterium
CTGCTTGTCTGCTTGTCTGCTTGTAGAATGATTATAAACGGATTGAGGTGGGGTGTCAATTATTACCTGATGACAAACTTCACCGGCACTCAGGGCCTTTCAGGCCGCCGCAGGTTTTTTTCATCTAAGTCTCGTAATGGTCAACGACAAAGATTTTATCCCATAGCCATAACCTAAGCCTGACCCTCGTGCGCTCTGACCTCAGAGGAGCCCCTCGGTTATCCAACATGGGGTCGAGAGTCCTAAAGGGGTGGATCTATGGGTCGATCTACGTTCTTAATAACATAATTAGCAATATGTATATAAGGATTGAAGCAAACATATGCCTTACTACTTCCATTTTATGCTGAATTTAATATAAACTCAAGATGCCTCTTTTTGTCAAAAATAGAATAATCAGAAAATAAAAGCATAATATTAAAATAGTAACGCTTATCTCACTAATATATAGTTGTTTTAATTGATCCTTTTCAAAACCAATTTTTTCCGACATATAGAGGTCATAAAGCCTATGAAATCTATCAAAACTCAGGAAAGGATATACGTAGAACGTTGTAATAAATAATGCTTTTTTTAACAAGATAATGCCCATTGCAGAAGCAACCAATAAAAGGCAGTAAATCAATGCCTTCGATAGCAGTGGTGCAACGAATGTACCCTCAACATAAAAAAGCCCAACAATAAACAATAATACAAAAGCTAATTCTGAATAGCCAATTGCTCTAAACATAAACCGCGTCATTTAAAATTTAGCCTCCTTCTTCAGTCCATCGGAACCCATGAGGTTCAGATCTTTCATCTTGACATTCACATTAGTACAGGGTCCGGGGGCAAGAGTCAAGTTTCAAACAACAGAATACAGACGACCGGTAACAGTTCTCAGGTCTGAGTTCATAGTATGATAACAGGGCATTTCAAGGCCGCAGCAAATGTGCGATCCCCTAGGGCCCTGATTTTTCCTTAAGCGCTTTGTGAAGCCGCACAGGCTGGATCGCCCGCTTTCTCATTTTCAGGTTCAGCATCTCCACGGTGACGGAGAAGGCCATGGCGAAATAAATATACCCCTTCGGGATATGGATGTCGAGCCCCTCGGCAGTATGCATCGCTATTAAATGAATGCTACTATAATGAGGTGTTTGCCGTGGAGTACTGCGCGATTTTTTTTACTTACCGGCACATAAAACATTGTCCCTTCCTTGAGCTTGCCGGTAGTGAATCTAATATAACCCTTTTTTCCCAATCCGACCTGTTCGACAAGGGTATCGATGACCTTCGGGGAAACCAGTTTTTCGAGTGACTGCTGTTTAACGATCGTCGCGCCGGACTCCTTCCATTCCACGATGTCCTTTATTCTGTTCGTTGCGAAATCGTACATAAAGCCAAAGTATTTCTCGTTTTCTGATCGATAATTTTTGACGTACCGGACAACGAAGTAGCAGGCATCATTCATTGATGCGATTGCAAATCTTGCGCGATTACCCCGCACCCGATAGTTTGGGAAGAGATCTCTTGCGTAGCTTCCATCATCCCGCGTGATGATCAATGAATCCATGCGCACCGTGGAACGCTTGATCCAGCCGGTCGTTTCTTTATAGGAGATCAATAACCGGTCACCGCTGATTTTTTGCAACGTAAACGCATCAAGGTTCCCGGCAAACTCCCCTTTCGTATTCGGCACCACGCTTTTGTGCCCGACAGCACTCGGTATTGCCTGATACTGTTTCACTATGGCTTCGAGCTTCGGTGTCTTATAAAGAGTGAAGCTCTTCGAAAGACTGTAAAAGGTAACCTCTACGGGCAGGGCAGCTTTCAATCCTTCTATGGAAGCTTTTTTTAACCATGCTTTTTGATCTTCAGTAAGCTCTTTGAACCAGGAATACGAGCTGACCCGATGGAATAATGAGTCGTTCTCCGCATACACTGCAGAATGACACAACAACACGGCAGCTGTCATGAACCAGAGAAGCATATATTTTTTCATGGGACCCCCTTTCGTTTCCCTCTCATGAAGAATCCACAGGAATCGCAGGTGCATCTGCTACAGCCCACGCATCATTCTTAGCTAACGCCTTGAGAGAGACCATACAACTCTGCCGGGCCGCCACAACTATGTGTGGTACACTACGATCCTGACTTTTCCTTAAGCGCTTTGTGAAGCCGCACAGGCTGGATTGCCCGCTTTCTCATTTTGAGGTTCAGCATCTCCACGGTGACGGAGAAGGCCATGGCAAAATAAATATATCCCTTTGGGATATGGATGTCGAATCCCTCGGCAATAAGCGCCACGCCGATGACGACGAGGAAGCTCAGGGCGAGCATCTTGATCGTTGGGCGCGCGTCCACGAAATCACCGATGCCCTTGGCCGAGAACATCATCACGATCACGGCAATGACAATGGCAATGACCATGACGGAGACGTCATCGGCAAGCCCTACGGCGGTGATGACGGAATCGAGGGAGAAGACGATGTCGAGAAGCGCTATCTGCACCATTACTCCTGCAAAGCCCGCTACAACTCCCGTGGTCTTTGCCTGCTCCTCGCCTTCGAGGCTGTTGTGGATCTCGAAGGTGCTTTTCCAGAGCAGAAAGAGCCCGCCGAGGATCAGGATCAGGTCCCTGCCCGAGATGGCATGGGACAGGACCGCAAAGAGCGGAGCAGTCAGCCGCATGACCCAGGTGATCGTAAGGAGAAGCAGTATCCGCGTGATCATGGCGAGGGCAAGGCCGATCACGCGGGCCCGGTTGCGCTGCCTGCCCGGAAGACGCCCCACCAGGACGGAGATAAAAATAATGTTGTCCACGCCGAGGACGATCTCGAGGGCGGTGAGCGTTGCCAGCGCGATCCATGCTTCGGGATTGGTAAGCCAGTCCATTTTTTAACCTCTCGCAAAGGAAGTTAACCACAGAGAGCACAGAGAAAATCGCTTTCTCTCGCAAAAAGTAGAGAAGAAACATTTTTTTGACAGGATTAACAGGATGAAGTCTGATACATTTTTCATGTTTAGCAAACCGCGTAAAGAAAAAACTTACAGTTGGCCACGGGTAAACAGAGAACAGCTATAATGATGTCCGTCATCAGGCATCCGGCATCTGGCATCAAGCATCTGTCATCTCCCCTCCAAACATTTCCACAATCTTCTTGACTAGCGCAGGCAGCGAGGGATCGCGGGCTCCCATTAAGAGAACGCAGTCTTCTGGATGCGCGTCAGCTTTTACTCTCACCAACAATTCATCGCGATCCGGTACTGTTTGAGCATTAAACGATACGGGACCAAGGCCCTCTATGATATCTTCCGAGTAAATATCTTTCTGCGCCGTGCCGCCGGCATAATAGATGGGCAGGAGATAGAGCGAGTCACTCGGCTGGAAGGACGTTTGGAAAGTGGCGATATAATCATCCTTCAGGAACCGTGTGGGCCCGAACCCATGGGGCTGGTAAACGGCGATGATGCGCCCCGCAAGGCCGCGGGCGGCGCGGACAACTGCTGCTATCTTTACGGGGTTATGGGCAAAATCATCGACGACATGCACGTTCTGCTTGGTCCTGGTCACGGAAAACCGCCGGGCAACACCCTCGTAATTCTTTACTGCATCAACAAGCTGTGACTCCTTACAGCCGAAATGCTCGCACACGCAGAGCGCCGCGCGGAGATTCTCGAGATTGTGTTCGCCTGGAAGGGGCAGATGGTATTCAGTGCCGTTCCGATATAGCTTCACCGACGTCGGCAGGAGCTCTTCCTGGTCCGAATGCCACGGAGCCGGGCCATTTCTGCCGAAGCGCATTGTCGCGGGAAGGGAAGCAAGGATTGGATCGTCGGCATTCGAGGCTGTCCAGGGGGTCTGGGAAGCGAGTGTTTTGAAAAACCCTTTCACCTCGTCGATGCTCTTGTGGTCCTTCGATATATTAAGGAAGACCGCTGCTTCCGGGTGGTACTTGACGATCGTTCCGTCGCTCTCGTCGGCCTCCACCACCAAAAGGTCAGAGCCGCCGCTCCAGGCATTGCCGATCATTCCCTGCTTTTCGAGCCTCCGCAGGCCCGCGCCGCTCAGCAGAGAGGGGGATTTGCCGCAGGCAAACAGGAACTCGAAGATCATCGCCGTTACCGTTGACTTGCCGCTCGTGCCGGCGACTGCGATCGTCTTTTTCAAGACAATGATTTCGGCAAGGAGATCAGAGCGGTGGATGATGGGAATGCTATGAGCCTTCGCAGCAGCGATGTCGGGATTCGAGTCTTCTATGGCAGTCGAGACGCAGACCACGTCAATCTCAGCGTTGATACCTGAACCGTCCTGCTGATGGATGACGCACCCGAGCCCTTCGAGTGCTTGCCCGATCGCGGCAGTGTCCTCGCTTCCATGAAACCGGTCGGAGCCCGAGACCGCAATGCCCTGGAAGCGCAGGTACTGGGCAAGGGCGCTCATGCCGCTGCCGAAGATGCCCGTAAAGTGGACGCTGCGGCATCGTTGATCGCCAATAGCAATAGGCGGAGGATCGATGTATACGAGGGTGCCTTCCTTCACCCTGTCGAAGAGGCGGACGACGTCGTGATTCCGCATACACACGCACCCCTGGGACAGGGGCGTGCCAACGAGGTCCTCGCGACCCGTGCCGTGGATATAGATGTAGCGTTCGTAGGAATCGACTCCCGTGCCCCTGTTGATCCCCTCCTCGAGGCCTTCGAGACGCAGGATGCGGGTCAGGATCAGGTTGTCTTCCGAGGAATTACCATCCCAGTCGATGCCTGTGTCCTCCCGGTCCCGGAAGATGCGGCCAAGAGGGGCGCCGGCGCCATACTTCTCCCTGATCCGGTGAAGACCAGGCGGTGTTTTGAAGGAGTCTTCCCGAATGCCGATGCCGAAACGGGAAGTCGAGGCGTTGTATCGTTCGAGTATGGTGTCGTTTATGCAGAAAAGGAGGGTCTGTTTCTCTACGGACACGACGAGATAGGGGTCTGCCGGGTCAGGCAGGAACGTTTGAAGTTTTTGGTATATATTGCGGAGTCGGGCTGTTTCCATAAGAGGGCTAATGGGCCGCAGATAACATCTGATAAACGCTGATTGGGGGAAAATTCCAAATCACAAAGCTCAAATTTCAAATAAGTTCCAATATTCAAGGTCCAAATGATCTAAGCTGTTTGGTCTTTTACAAATTGGAATTTATTTGTAATTTGGCGCTTGTTAATTGGTACTTCTTTCTTCGTGTCTTCGTGGTAAATTTTGCTTTTGACTTGTGAGAAAAAAAATCAGAGCGGGCCGTAAGCCGAGTTCTGTGCCCCTGATTACTCAGGGTGGTGAGCATTTATCTGGGCCTTCGGTTGCCCGAAGGCACGAGCGACCTACCCGGAAGTCTCAGACGGGCCGTCCTTATCCCCTTTGCAGGGGAACGCTTCCCTACGTGGTCTTGCTCCAGGCGGGGTTTGCCAAGCATCCCGCCTCGCGACGGGACCTGGTGAGCTCTTACCTCACCGTTTCACCCTTGCCCCGGTCACCCGGGGCGGTCTTCTTTTCTGTGGCACTGTCCATGGGGTCGCCCCCTGTCCCCTTTCGGGACCGCCTTGCCCTGCGGAGCTCGGACTTTCCTCCCCTCCCGATAAATCGGGAGGAGCGATCACCTCACCCGCTCTGATTACTGCAAATCATTTCTTAGCCGCGAATGTACGCGAATTAACGCGAAAAAAGTTGGCCGTAAAAAGACACAAAAAACAAAAGAAAGAAATATTTAACGACTTTTGAGTTTCTTTGCTGCTAATAAAAAAGGGGTATTCGCGAACATTTGCGTCAATTCGCGGCAAAAAAATCACTTTAGTCATGAATTTACACAATCAAGTACTAAAATTATTTTTGCTTCTAAACCAGGACTTTCTCCTTCTTTTTATTCGCGAACATTTGCGTCAATTCGCGGC
>DMKB01000118.1 GCA_003454665.1 Nitrospiraceae bacterium
GGCATCGCACATGAGCAAGGGCGGGCTCAGTCCATGAATACGGTTTTCGAGAAGTTCTAAGGTGGACTGGGTTGCTTTTTATCCGGGAGGTGGGAACACATGGCCGCCAGCCACTCCGGAGCATCAAAAAACTTCTTTTCCTTGATGGCGATTTGTTTAATCATACCGAGCTTTGGACTGGAGAATCGCCGTCGGAGGTAGCTTTTCTGGATGTCCTTAATGACATTGGGTTACGATTTGGGATCCGGCTCGTCCGCTTCCCGCTTTCTGCTCCATACGCTTGCGGGTCCGGTTGGGAATATAGTTGCAGAACGGTTCCTCGGCCATATAGTCGCCGTACACCGCATCGGCCCGTGCCCGGCAGCCGCCGCAGACGTTGATGAACTCGCACTCGCCGCATTTCCCCTGGTATTTTTTGAAATCACGCAGGTCGTTGAAGACCTTGGAATTGAACCACAGTTCGCGGAACGGCACCTGCTTGACGTTGCCGACAGAGGAGTGGAAGTAGGAACAGGGCTTGAGATTGCCGAAGCAGTCGATGAGGCAGATGGTCTGCGCAGCGATACACCCTTTGCCGCCACCAGTGGAAAAGGTCAGGCTGCGGCGTTCGAAAGGAACGCCTTCGGCTTTGGCCGTTTGCTGCACAATGCGATAATATTGAGGGGCGCAGGTCGGCCGCATCAGGATATCGTTCTCGTTTTTTTCCTGCTCATAGTGCCAGGACAGGATGTCCTCGTAGTCTTCCTTGGAGATCAGCTCGTTCATGATCTCTTCGCCGCGGCCGGTGGGGACGATCATGAACATGTACCAGGCTGTGGCGCCAAGGCTTTTGGCGACCCGAAAGGTCGCGCCGATATCGCTTTGGTTGCGCTTGGTGAAAGAAGAGTTGATTAGAAACTTGATGCCGTTGCGCTTCATAGTCTCGGCAGCCCTCACTACACCGTCAAACGCTCCCGGGAACTGGCGGAAATCGTCATGCACCACAGCGTTCGAGCCGTCCAGGGAGAGGGAGACCATCTTGATGTCCGCTTCCTTCATCTTGGTGCAGACTTCGTCGGTGATCAGGGTGCCGTTGGTGGCCATGCACATCCGCAGCCCCTTGCTGGTTCCGTATTTGGCGATATCGAAAATATTCGGGCGCATCAGGGGTTCCCCGCCGGACAGGACCAGAACCGGCGTGGAGACTTCGCAGATGTCGTCAATCAGTTTGTAGGCTTCTTCAGTGGTGAAATCCCCCATGGATGACTGCATATCCGATGAACAGCGACAGTGGACGCAGCTCAGGTTGCAACGCCGGGTGGTTTCCCACGCGATCCATTTGGGGATGAATTTTTCTTCCTTGTGAGCTGACATGAACACTCCTTACACGATAATACCCTGAAAAAGAGGCAGTGGGTCATTTGGGGAACGCCGCTGGGGATGAACCCTTATAATCCAGGGGCGACTTTGGGTGTCATGGAATTCTTAATGTTGCGCCACCCGTGACAAGCCATTAATTCCGGGACAGGCGATGCACGCATTCGACCATATGAATTGCGTTCTCCGGCGGTACCGTCGGCAGGATGCCGTGGCCCAGGTTGAAGATGAAGCCGGGACGCCCGACGTTCTCGTCGAGGATCCGCTGGACCTCATGCTCAATGTAATCTTTCGACGCGTAGAGCACGGTCGGGTCGAGGTTCCCCTGCACGGCGATGTCGGGGCCAAGGATGTCGCGTGCCTTGCCGAGATTGACATGCCAGTCCAGCCCGAGCACGTCGGCGCCGGCCTCCTTGACCAGTTCGAGCATGCCGCCGCCACCCTTGCAGAAGTAGATGATCGGGATGTCTTTACGGTCGAGGCCGCCGATCAGTTGCTTGACGTAAGGAAGGATGCAGCGCTCGAAGTCGTGGGGCGCCAGCAGCCCGCCCCAGGTATCGAAAATCTGGATCGCCTGGACGCCGGCCTCGATCTGCATATTGAGATAGCGACGGTCCATCTCGGTAACCTTTTGCATCAGCGCATCGTAGAGTTTGAAATCGCCGTACATCATCTTCTTCAACTCAGCGAAGTTCTTGCTCCCCTTCCCCTCGACCATGTAGCAGGCCAGGGTAAAAGGCGCTCCGCCGAAACCGATCAGCGGCACCCGCCCCTCGAAGACGGCACGCAACCGTTTGCTGATGGCCGGCACATAGGAGACCGCCTGAGCCATGTCCTCGGGCACGATCAGCGCATCAACGTCGGCGGCGGTACGAATCGGCTTCTCGAACACCGGGCCGGGCATGAAGTCGAGGGCCATCCCCATCGGTTCTATCGGGGTGAGGATATCGGAGAAAAGGATCGCCGCGTCGGCGTTCAAGATGTCGATGGGCTGGATGGTCACCTCGGCGGCGCGGGCAGGGTCTTTGCAAAGATCGAGAAAAGTGCCGCCGCCCTGGGCGCGCACATTGCGATACTGCTTGAGATAGCGGCCGGCTTGGCGCATCAGCCAGACGGGGACGTAATCGGTCGGCTTGCACCAGCAAGCCTTAAGGAAGGTGTACTCAGTCGACTTGAGTCTATTCCCTCCCGTGGGATGTCGGATCGGTTCGGCAAACTGAATAAAACTCGCGCTCTCCGATTCATGGAGATAATGCAGCATGCTTTCGTTGGGTGTTTCCGCTCGTTCATCGCTAACACCAAGCAACTTCGAGCCCCGTATGGATTCCTTATGGATAATATCCGTTCCACCTGTCAATCCCTTCGCGTTTCTTTGCTGATCATGATAACTCAATTCAAGTGTCATTTCGCTCCTCCTTAATTTTATCAAGTAAAAGGAAATTCCCCAAATAATAGCCGGACCGGATGACGACGATCCATGCGCATCAGGTTTCATGGGACACGGATGAACTTTGGTTGCCCCGACGCGTTACCGAGCTGGACACTAACGGCGAACGTTTTGGAAAACCATTTGTCTTTCACCGAATGTCGGGGTAGTAAAAAAAACAAAAGAGTATGGTCGGTTTTTTCTTCTCCTCCTTTCAGAATGGTGGCAAAAAACAACTTTCTCACCAAAAAAAAACACCTCCAGGCATAAATACCCAAAGGCGTCTTTTTATGGACTTTGAAAGTTTCGGAAGCCCGGCTGTCATGGTCATCTGACTTTAGACCCGTGGCTTTGCGTCACCGCCTTTTGGTGGTTTTGCCCCTTCGTTTTTCTCTTATATCTATTTTCTTATTTATAACATTAATTTTCTCTCAAATGCAAAGGGGAAAAAGCCATTTGGCATTAGAATCCAAATAAAGGATGGGCGATACGCTTTTGCCATCAAAAACGTTAGAAAAATTTACGTTTTTTAACTTTCATGAAATCATCGCAAGCTCCTGAGTTATCAGACTTAATCCCCGATCGAGAAAGGGAATAAGCAGCTTCAATTTTAGATGGTTGCTCGGCGTTGTGGGAAGGCTGGTCTTTGGTACACCTTGAAATCATTGGCTTTTTAAAATGTCCCTCAGAACAAATTGAGAGCCATAGCAATTTCCAGCCCATATCCGTAACCATATGAGTTGAGTGCTTTCCTTTGTCGAATTTGAAGAAAATATTCATCCAGTAATTAATTCTGTTCAGGGCGGCCCGGCTATCAAGAGACTGGGCGGCCTTTTGGAGGGCTTCAGGGTCGTCAATTTCCACAAAGGCATTTTCTTTGAGTCTGTATTTGAGGCCTTGTTTATCGAGCTGTAGTTGAATGGCATTGTGTCCATTGAAATAGAATTCGGCATGAAAAGGGAGATAGGAAGAGATTTTCAAATAGCAGAGGCCACCGAGAAGGGCGTCGTGAACGTAGATGTAATACTGCTTGACCGGCTTCCTGCAGCTATAGACTCGTTCATAGGGTTTCCCCGCTTTTGAAGTAAGTTGCCTGCATGCAAATGTTCTGACTGGTTCTTTGTCCGTAAGGATGCAA
>DMKB01000145.1 GCA_003454665.1 Nitrospiraceae bacterium
GTGGATGCTCCAGCGGGTGTGCCCCCCGGTCATCGTCAGCGGGTAGTCGCCGCCCGCCTTGATCGGCGCCTTGTGGGTCGGCAACGCCTCGTTGAGCGCGAGGTACCAGTCGTGGTCGATGTAGAACTGCTGGCGGCCGGTCAGTGTCGTGAGAGGACGCTTGTACTCATACATCCTCTGGAAACCATAGTACGCCTCTCCAGGGATGAGATCGCTGGTCCACTCCGCACTGGTTTTTAAGAATCGCCGCGGCTGCTCGTTGATCATGTCCATAGTCAGGCCGGCGGTCTCCTCGGAGTGATCAAGGAGAAACTGAGCAGCATCCTTGTCGTTCGCCAGGCTGGCGCCGCCGGTGTTCAGGGTATCGAAGTCGCTCAACAGCCTGCTGAAATCCCGCGTAATGGTTGTACCGTCGGGCACCGTGTCGGTGAAGGAGTACCCGGTTGCGGCCAATGCGCCTGCCAGACTCCTCCAGATCTGCCAGTCTGTCCTCGTTTCGAACTGAGGCGGTATCACCGGTGTGAACGGGTGAACGTACGTATGCAGATCGGTGGTGCTGAGGTCCCACTTCTCGAACATGCTGGCCGCCGGCAGGATCACATCAGCGTACAGGGCGGTGGTATCCATGCGCTGGGCAACAGACACGATCAGGTTGAGCTTCGGCCAGAGGTTCTTGATAACGTCCTGAAACCCCTTTGCCTGGTTCAGATAGTTTGCGCCCCATATGAACATTACCTTTGGCGACCGCCCTGTGTCGAGAGTACCTGTCGGGTAGAGCGGCATCCAGCCGTTGCCCACGCTCATCCGGATGTATTCATCTATGGACCTCGGCCAGAGACCGTTCACATCCGAGGTCATGTCGGCGTGCACGTAGGTCCAGAGCGTCGTGTTCTGGAACCGCTGCTTCGGGCGGCCGATGGGGAATGACATCTGGAAGAACCCGTGTTCGGCCCAGAGCTTTTCCTGGCCCACGTAGTGGTCGAACCCGCCACCCGGTTTGCCGACGTTTCCGGTCAACGCCACGAGCAGGATCTGCGCCCGGTTGATCAGGTCGTTGTGATAGTAGTGGTTCGTTCCCGCTCCCTCGATGATCCGCGCGGGCTTGGTCCTGGCGAACTCATCGGCGAGCTGGGAAATAAGCCCCGAATCTATACCGGTGATGCTCGAAACAGCCGACGGTGAATAGGCTGCCAGTTTCTGCTTCTGAAGCGAAAAGACCGTCGTAACCTGCACCGGACCGGAGAGGGTCTCGACCGTGAACACACCCTCGAGTGCAGGGTTAATGAGGCCGAGGTCCAGGGTGCTGCTCGGTGCCAGTACCGCCGTACCCGTCAGGAGATCCCGGAGATAGAATCTGTTCGCACTGCCGCCTGAAACCATGTCGCTTTCGCGCAGGAACTTTCCGGTATCCGTCCTCACCAGCAGCGGCATGTCCGTGAACTGTTTTACGTATGCCGCATCATACAGCCCGTTATTCACGATCACGTTCGCCATCCCCAGGCAGAGAGCTCCGTCCGTGCCTGGATTTATCGGAACATAGAGGTCGGCGTGGATCGAGGAAGGGTTGTATTCCGGCGCAACAAGCACGATCTTGGCCCCCCGGTATCGCGCCTCGGTAAAGAAATGGGCGTCGGGGATGCGGGTCTCAAGGATATTCGAACCCATCACCAGGAGGTAATTCGAATTGTACCAGTCTGCAGACTCACACGCGTCCGTCTGTACACCCCAAGTCATGGGTTCACCGGGGGGAAGATCGCAGTACCAGTCATAGAAACTGCAGACCACGCCGCCGGTCAAGTTTGCAAGGCGAAAACCGCCGGCCAGCGTGATATGATGCTTTGCAGGAATGGCCGAAAAGAAGGTCACCGCGTCAGGCCCGGAGGTTCGAATGGCGTCTACGGTGTCCGCCGCGATGAGACTCAGGGCTTCGTCCCAGGTGGCTTTCCTCCATTTTCCTTCGCCCCTGGCGCCGGTGCGGATCAGAGGATACTTTACCCGCTGCGGACCGTATACGTATTCTTTGTGATTTGCGCCTTTCTGGCATCCCCGCGGATTGTAAGTCGGGAGCGTTGAGCTGATATCGGGATAGTCCGAATACTGCTCCTCTTTGAAAAGGATGCTGTTCTTTACATACCCTCTCCAGGTGCAGGAGCCGGTGCAGTTTACCGAGTGGGTGGAGCGGCCGAAATAGTCAAATTGCCAGAGGTCACGATAGAAGCTCTCCCACCCCCGGTAGGGATAAGCGCCCAGAGGATCCTTCACCGGCGCTAAGAGGTCCAGCCCAAGGGCATTCGTGGCTGCTAAGGCCCCTGCTGCCACCCCTGTGCTAATTATAAACTCACGTCGTGTCCACTTTCCCATGGCGTACCTCCTGTTCTGTTACATTAATGGGTTTTGAGAAAATCGATTATACTTGACCTTATTAAATGATCGTTTTCATCACTTCCTTTCATTGCTCCATTGCTCGAGATAAATTTCACTTGCACTATTTAGCGCAATCCAGGTCCTTGCAGTCTCAAAGAATCATCTACCGGCATCCCCCATCCGTCGTTAGGGGGATACCAGGCCTTCGCACTCGTTACCGGCAAGTCTCTTTATTGCTGCTCCAACGGCATCCCGCTGCCTCACAGCTCTGCTGATCGTTAAACCCGCTGCAGTCTACGGCGGGAGCGCTGACTGCGTCCTCTGCTTTCTGCTTTGCGGACTGGGCAAGAGTCAAGGCATTCCTGAGTTCTCCCCCCACTTCCGAGGGGTTGTGGAATCCCATGCTGTTTTCCGAAACTACCAGGTTCTCCCACCGAACGTGAGCGGCCCGGTGATCTTCCACAGCGCTTTCCAGGAGGGCGGTGTCCACCGGCTGTCCTGATGCCTGAGCATCCTTTGCCGCCTTGATGGCCTCCAGGCTCTCCACCAGTGCGGCCTCAACGGCCAGGGCGTCGGCGTAGATACCATCCTGAATATTCTCAGCTTTTGTTTTCATGCGGGACAGCTTCCCTCCGTGACATTCTCCACAGGGAGAAACGATCCCTTCTTTGGTCAGCTCAAGGCCGAAGGTCTGGGCAAAGGCCCCGACAGGCTCCGGCGCCATGTATTTCAGCGGCGAGGCCAGCCAGTGGCTTGTGTACGTTGTCCCGTCACTTACCTTGGTGACCTTCGGCATGTGGCAGATGAAGCACGCCGCGTCGTTGTCGTAATGACGGCTGTTCCAGTACGTCTCTGCCTCAGGATGCTGGCTTTTTATCAACTCTTCCTGAATCGGGAAAGGCGTCAGATAGGGGACCCCGTTTGCCGGTGAGTTGGGGCTGGAAAGCCCTCCGGTACCGTGTATCCAGTCCTGGATATACTTGTAGTCATAGACGCCGTAGCCCGGGAAGGCGGTTGCATAGACATCCTCCAGGTCAGCGGCCTTGGCCCAGGAGAAATAATCCCTGTCGATCTTATCGATGGGGCTGTTTCCGCAGACATATTCAACGTGGCACTGGGCGCAGAGGGCAACGGACTCAGCCTGGGTCAGTGGAGTGTCGCCGTCAAAGATGGTCGGACTGCCGGGTTCGTAGGGGTTGATGCCCTTGTTGCTTATGGCATGGATCAGAGATTTGCGGATGATACGGAATCCCACGAGCTCGCTCGTTGCGGAATCACGTCTGACCTTGTGGGGGTTGTGGCAATGGTTGCAGCCGTTCCCGGACTTTCGGGTGGGAGAGTTCGGCGCCAATTCGTTGACCGTCAAGGCATAGAGCGCCGACCATGTCCACGTGGCATCTTTGGTGGCCCCGGGATAGGTAAAGCTTGAATACATGGTTCCGTCTGGAAGAGTCACCAATACC
>DMKB01000084.1 GCA_003454665.1 Nitrospiraceae bacterium
GGCGCCGGCCTTGTCCATGGGTTCACCGGTCGCAACATAGGCGGCAATCTCACCAAGCGAAAGCTCGCGGAACCACACGTTCGTAACGGCGAAGCGCGATACCGCTTTTCCGGTACCCGCATCCAACAGGGCAACGCCTGTAATCACGCGGTGCATCCTGCCGGAAAGCATGCCGAGCATCCTGCCCGCGTCATCCGCATCAGCAGGCTTGCCGAGGATGGTGTCATCCACGACGACGATCGTATCAGCGGCAATGATGACGCCGGTCTTCCTCCGGCCGGCGACTTCCCGGGCCTTGTCCAGGGCCAGCCGGACAGCATAGTCCCCGGGCGCCTCGCCGGGGCGAACGCTCTCGTCAATGTGGGCCGGGTCCGTCGTGAAGGAGAGACCGATCTGCCGAAGGAGATATTTGCGCCTCGGGGATTGTGAAGCAAGAACGAATTCCCGGTTCATGATGAGCATCCTGTCATTGCCGCTGTTACTCATTCATGAAGACTCCATTCCGCATCAGGATAACGCGGTCCGCCAGTTTTTCCGCCTGTTCCCTGTCGTGGGTGGCGATGATGACCGTGGTCCTGCCCTCCTGCTTCATGGTCAGGATGCTGTCTTCCACAATCGCTTTGTTCTCCTCGTCTATGGCCGCTGTCGGCTCATCGAGGAACAGGATCTCCGGATCAATGACCATGGCCCTGGCGATGCCGAGCCTCTGTGTTTCTCCGCTCGAAAGGGTGAGGGCATTGTGCTGTTGTTTGTGCGCCAGGCCCACGGCTTCGAGCGCCCTTGCGACCCGTTCTTCGGCCTCTTGNNCTCTTGCTTCTCGAAGCTCCTAATTCTCAGTCCATATTCGACGTTCCGGGAAACAGTATCGTTAAAAACGCCGATCCCCGGCAGTACCAGCGTGATCCTGCGTCTCAGGGAGAGATCATGGGGAATGCTGTCATCCTCCGATCGGTACACTACCGCTCCGGCATCAGGCCTTTCCAGGAGCGCGCAGAGCCTGAGAATCGTGGATTTACCGCTGCCGTTCGGCCCCATCAGGGCCGTGACGCCGCCGGTGCTGAATATACCGGTACAACCGTTCAGGGCAGGCCTGCCGTCATATTCCTTCCGGACATCTGCCAGTTCCAGGATCAAGCCCATATCGACCGGTAAAGCATCCCCTTTCTCTGCATCACGTGGAGAAAAACGTTAATGAGCAGCGAGATCCCCAGGAGTATGATCCCTAGGGCAAGGGCCAGTTCGAAATTCCCCTTGTCCGTCTCGAGCGCTATGGTAGTGGTCATGACTCGGGTATAGCCGGCGATGTTCCCGCCTACGATCAGGATTGCCCCGACCTCGGCCATGACCCTCCCGAAGGCAGCGATCACTCCTGACAGGATCCCGTACCGCGCTTCATTCAGCACCGCGCGCGTCACTTGGACCGGCGAAGCGCCGAGGGTCTGGGACGCCTGCCCGATGATCGGATCAACATTAATAATGGCGGAATGGGAAAGCGACGCGACGATCGGAAGGGCCAGCACGGTCTGGGCAAGCACCATTGCCCAGGGAGTATACAACAGTCCCATGAACCCGAGAGGGCCGCTCCGCGAGAGCATAAGGTATAGAAAAAGGCCGACAACGACAGGCGGGAGGCCCATGAAGGTGTTCATGAGCGTTATAAAAACTCCCTTGGCAGGAAGGCGCTTCAGCCCGAGAACAGCTCCGAGGGGAAGGCCTGATATCGTTGCGATCACGAGGGCGAGTCCTGAGACCTTGAGTGATAAAAAAATGATGCCCAGCAGATCTCTATCGAGATGCAGGATCAGGAGGAATGCTTTTTTGAATCCGAGTAAGAGAAAGTCCATAGTCTATTGAGTTGCGAAAAAGAGCATAAACTTGTTGAAATTCTTTGCCACAGAGTACGCAGAGAGCACAGAGTTCAAAGGCTAAAGACCTGTTTGACACTGATTTTCACGGATCGACACTGATATAAGAAGCGAAAACGGGTGCGGCCGTGAATATCCAAAAGTAGGCGCATCCATGCGACACGAATTGATGCTGATTTAAGAAACCAAAAAAGTGAGCTCTTCGATTTCACTAGTGGCCGCTTCTTTTTCTAGGCTATCCGTGAGCATCAGTGTCGCCTAAGAGCGCCTACTTTTGGATATCCGTGGCCAAAAAGATTTTTCTATGCTTTCACGACGTCCGTGCCTGTCCCGCACGGCGGGATGATCTCTGTGGCTCATGGCATAAGCTCGTGTGGTCGTGCATTCGGCGTGAACAATTGGTTGCCCCGTTTGTCCTTGTAGGAAGCAATGGCCTTTTGTCCGTCAGGGGACACCATCCAGTTGATGAATCGCTTCGCTCCTTCGTAGTTTACGTGCTTGTGCTGACCCGGATTCACCGCCATGATACCGTACTGGTTGAACAGGGCCGGGTCCCCTTGGACGACGATCTTCATATCGAGGCGGTCCCCTTCCCTGGTGGCAAGCCACGTCCCCCGGTCCGTGATCGTATAGGCCCGCTTTTCATTGGCGATGCGCTGTGTCTTTGCCATCCCCTGCCCTGCTTCGAGGTACCATTTCCTGCCCTGGGGATTCAGGGCCGCCTTTTTCCAGAGCGACAGTTCTTTCGTGTGGGTGCCTGACCAATCTCCCCGCGACACGAATGCGCTGTTGCTCTCTGCTATCTTTTTGAAAGCGGCAGGCGCGGACTTGATTCCCTGTATCTTTGCCGGATCATCGGGCGGGCCGATGAGAACGAAATCATTATACATGACGTCCCGTCGGTCGATAAAATAGCCTTCGTTGACAGCCCGCAGTTCCTGCTCTTTCGCGTGGACGAGGATGAGGTCTGCATCACCGCGCTTGCCGATCTCGATGGCCGCGCCCGTTCCCACGGCGATAACGTTGACGTGGATGCCCGTTTTCTTCTCGAAGAGGGGAAGAAGATGATCGAACAATCCGGAATTCTGGGTGCTCGTGGTGGAGGCGCACCGGATGCGATCTGCTGCTGACGTTGTTGAGGCCACGAAGGCCGCGAGAATAACGGCAGTTGCGAGTAGTTTCTTAAAATGCATACCGCACTATAGCATAAAGGAGAACGTCTCTTCAATAAAATTACGGTTCAGGGCTTTCCCCAGTAATGAATGAAGGCAAAGCACGCGTCCCTTGAGCGATAGACGCGCTTTGGCGTGCCCCGCAGCACTACTCAGTGCAAATGCTTCATGGACATGCAGAACCGCCTCATCCCGTCATCAATGATCCGGCACGCGTGCGCGGCAAAGCGAATGGGTTGCGTGCGACGATACGATCCGAATTTCTGCTTCTGTTATGCGTTCTGATTTGCAGGCGATATTTCGACACATGACAAATTCTTGGGGAAGCCCCTAAAATTAAGGTTCTACCTTACTTCAAAGGCGATCTCGTCCATGATATGATCACCGTTCCGTACCAGAGAAAGCCGGTGGCTTCCCGGAGAAGGCGTCCACGAGAGCGCCTGCCCCTGTCCCAGGACTATACCGTCGAGCATCCACGTCATGCCGGACGTGTCTGACGTTGACTCGAAAAATATTTTCTGCTGTCCCTCCGGAATATCAGGATCCAGCGCAATGATCGTACCCGATGATGGGTAAAGGATTTTCGTGTTGTAAGCCCTACGCTCCTGCTTGACTGCTTCCATCTCCGTCCCTCGTATGAACCACTCCTGTTTTCCTGACAGGCCGAATTGCTCAGGAAAGGTCACGTACTGTGCGATCACATCGCGCGGTGGTTCAGGCGGTTTGCTCGGAACGGCCCGGTGCAGGTAGTTCATCACCTCGAACCAGACAGGGGCCGCGCCTGACATGCCGCTAACGTTCCACATGGACGAACCGGAGAAGTTCCCGACCCAGACACCGACGGTATAGGTGTTCGAGTAGCCTACGCACCAGTTGTCCCGCATGTCCTTGCTCGTGCCTGTCTTGACGGCGCTCCAGAACCGGGTGGCAAGGGGGTTTTCCAGGCTGAAGGTGGCGCTCCGCGCCTCACGGTCCGACAGGATGTCGGACACGATGAAGGCCGCGCCGGAAGACAGAATTCTTGTGCCTCCCTGCTCGGAATCTTTCCTGCCAAGAGTAAGGCGCAATTCGCTCGATGCGCCACTGCGTGCAAGCGTGCGGTAGGCATTCACCAAGTCCCAGAGGGAGACATCAGCGCTGCCGAGGGCCAGAGAGTGGCCGTAGAACTGCTCCTCATCGAGATCGCGGAAGCCCAGGGACCGGAGTTGGCGGACAAAGGGCTCCACGCCCACGAGCGAGACGGTCCGTACTGCCGGGATGTTCACGGATGAAGCAAGGGCCGTCCGTGCCGATATCATCCCCCTGAAGGCATGGTCGTAGTTTTTTGGTTCGTAGATGCCCCTCCCCGTCGGCACGTCGAGGGGTGAATCGCTCAGAAGCGATGCTGCCGTGAGTATCCGCTTTTCGAAGGCCAGGCCGTAGAGAAAGGGTTTCAACGTTGACCCTGCCTGGCGTCGCGCACGGACCCCGTCGACATACCGGGCCGAGGACAGAGTGCCCGTATTTCCCACGTAGGCAAGGACATCGCCCGTCCTGTTCTCCACCACAAGTACTGCGCCGTCGCGCACGTTCTGGTCGCTCAAGACGCCGACGGCCCGTTCCAGCACATCCGTTGCATATCGTTGAAGATCCCCATCGAGAGTGGAATGCATGTTCGACCCGTCTTGCCGCAGAACCTTGAGCGCCACGTGCGGCGCAATGGAGACCCGCTGCCTGACGGCATAGGCCCGTGAAAAGCGAGATTGCGCAAGGGCCCGGGTGTCATCACAGCCTGTATTCCAGGCAAGGGATGTCGAAAGCCTGCAGGCCCGTTTCGCCACAGCCTCGGCAGAAGCATTCGGAGAGCGGACAAGGGACGCGAGAACCAGGGATTCAGCCCGGTTCAACCCGCCCGGCTCCTTGTCGAACAGTCCTTTCGATGCCGCGGCAATACCCTGCAGCTCCCCCCGGAAACTCACGAGGTTCACATATGCTTCGAGGATCTCGTCCTTCGTCCATCGGCCCTCGATCGATCGCGCCGCCCTGATCTGGTTCCACTTCTGCCGGAGCGAACGCCGCACCTTCCTGGGCTTGAGGGCGTCATCCATGAGAGAGGCAAGCTGCATCGTTATGGTGCTCGCACCCCGCGGTGTTCCGGACCCGAAGCGGCTGAGAACAGCAGAACCGATGGCGAGCCAGTCGACTCCCCGGTGCTGAGAGAACCGCTTGTCTTCTGAGCGGATCACCGCAGAGAGCAAAGCAGGAGATATTTCCTTCAGACTCGTCCAGTCGAGCCTCCTAGCCGTGGCGTCGACGCGTAGTTCATGGATCACCGTCCCGTGCCGGTCGAGAAGCAAGGCATCGGATTTCTGGTACGAAGCCTGTACGTCCTGGAATGAGGGTAGAGGATTAAAAGATTTGGGGCTAAAAATCAGCAGCAAGCCGCAGATACCGGCTGCTAAACCCAAGACCACGAATATGTGAAATAATTTTTTCATAAATACCTTTTTTTAGCCGCAGATATACGCAGATGAACGCAGATTAAAATTACTTTCTTAAAATTGATTCTCCTATTATGCTATTTCTCCATCCTTTTCGCCTTTATCCGTGCCTATACCTACACAGTCAGACCCCTTTTTTATCGCTCAACACGCCTGCCTGCTTTCTTGAGTTGCCGAATACCCTGCGCTTGACCTCCGGCTTGGGTCCAAAGTTTAATAACAGTCCGACCTCAATCTGAGAAGCCTTCAGATAGTTCAATAATTGCGCATCATGTTCCGCGTTGAGGCTTTTTACTGCTTTAATCTCAACGATGACGTTTTCCTCGACAACAATGTCCATACAATAGTCGCCAATGATATTGCCGTCATAAAGAACCTGAACCGGCTTTTGCGATTCTGCCGTCAGGCCTTTCTTCCTCAATTCGATTTCCATGGCGTTCTCGTAAACTTTTTCCAAAAAGCCAAATCCAAGCTTATTATATACATCATAAAAAGCCATAATGATTCGCTCAGTCAGGCCGGTATGTTTAAATTCCTTCATGGACGTTTTGTGCATTGAATTTTTCCTTAATTTAAGATCCGCCTTTTCAGCGTACATCTGCGGCTAAATTGTCTTCGCCTTTATTCATGAGGCCATCCGTGTCCATCTGCGGCCCATTAACTCATTTCTTTTTGTCAACTGCGCTCGTCCCCCCATTCCATCAGCTACGGTTGAACTGTTACCGTCTTATTCGGTATCTCCCCGAACATCTCTGGCATATACAACGCCTCCACCCGCGTCTGGGGCAGGTGGAAGAGGCCTTCGTTGTTCAGCCGCATTGTGTACTCCACCGTCCATTTCCCTTTCGGCACATACTCGTAATAGGCCCGGAATGCCTCGAAAGAACGCTCCGCGAAGGCCGGCCAGACCCATCCCTTTCTCTTCTCACCCTTCGCCAGGATCCGCGATTCTCCGCCGAGGCCCTTGCCGAGGATGCTCGAACCGGCCGGGACAGGATCGCTCACCACGACCCAGGTCATGTCGGTCTGGGCCTCGAGTTCCAGAGTCACCCGCGCCACGTCGCCCCTGGTCCATCGTCCCTTCTTTTTTTGATCAATCGCTTTTATCGTTTTTTTGATTTTATACCCGCTCGAAATGGGTTTCTTGAGCGGTATGGCCGTAAGGCTCTGGATCGTGGCCCAGGGCCTTCCCGTGCCCTTGTGTGCAACGGCAACAGTGTCCTTGTCGCCTGACCAGCCGAAGAGCAGGCTTTTTCCCTTTGGTGTTTGCTTCCAGGCAACAGCCTTGGACTTCTTCCGCATGGTAACGGATGTCGAGCCCGAGACAGGAATGGATTCGAACTTTTTCGAGAATTTCTCCATGGCCAGGACGCCCCAGGCGTTCGCCACCGTGGTGTTCCAATGTCCCTGCTTCTGGCGGCTCAGCGCGCCCTTCACGAGCCTCGGCATGTCTTCGTTCCAGGTGTTTACGCTGAGGAAGGCCAGGATCGTCTTCGCGGCGTTTACGTCGCCTGACACCATGAGCCACCAGAGGTTGTCACGACGTTCCGTGGAGAAGAGCATTCCCGTGCCCTGGAAGGTGAGGCGGGACCGCAGGATCTGTCGTGCCTCCTTAAGCCGTTTTTCCCCCTTCGGAATCTTCTTCACCCGCGTAAGTACGTTGATCCAGTCGATAACGGCCGACGTGGGCCAGAGGTTCGGCTCCAGGGTGATGGAATCGAGCATATTCGGCTTTGCCTTGCCGCTCCGCGACAGGGCCTCCATGGCAGTCAGCTTGCGCAGCGACAGGTCAGCCACGGGCAGGAACATCCGCCGGAAAATACTGCCGCGAATGAATTTCTTCAGGCCATTCTCCATGCCGCTCTGCAGACGCCGCGGGATCTTCCATCCTGCTTCGTCGGCGATCGAGAGGATATAGGCCGTGAGCGTATCGCTTCCCCGCGTAAAGGGCGAGGGGAAGTACTTCACCAGTCCGTTGGAGTCCATGTACGACGGCAGCTCATCCATATTCTTGTCCCACAGTTTCTTGTCTCTCAGGGCGATGGACCGGGAGATTTTCTGCTCCATGCAGGTATAGGGGTAGTCCTGCATGTACTGCACGACGCCGGACAGCCCGTCGGCGATCCGCGGCCGGAAGGAGACGTTCACGCCCCCCCGGTCCAGGAGCGCGTCATCGGGTTTCTTGACGTCGATGGTGAATTTTTTCCTGACCTGTTTGATCGTTGCCTGGTATGTCCTGACGGGAACAGCGGCGACCACTTTCTGCGTCACCTTCAGCCGGTCACCCCCTTTTTTTGCACGGTCCCTTGCCTCCACCTGCCACGTCATGGTTTCAGCGCCTGCCGGCACCTCCAGTTCCCATTTGATCTCTTTTGCCGTTCCAGGGGAAAGCGTCACACTCTGGCCGGCCAGTGGCTTCCCGGGAAGAGCGGCGCCCTTACCCGTTCCTGCCACGGTCGTCGCCGTTGCCGAGAGGTCGACCTTCATGGTCCTGTCCGAGCCGTTCCGCACGGTAAACCCGGCCTGGAAGCGGTCACCCTCGCGCACCAGCGGCGGCACGCCGGAAAGCAGCATCACGTCCTGGGTCGTTCGTATGCTCGTTGCTCCGGTGCCGAACCGGCCCACACCGCCGTTGGCAACGGCCACGATACGGAAGCTCGTGAGCGAATCATTCAGCGGTACCACGACGTTCGCTTCTCCGCGCTGGTTCAGGCGCACCCGTCCCTTCCAGAGCAGGAGTGTGTCGAAGAGCTCTCTCGTTACCCGCTTGCCGCCACCGCCGCCGTGCACGAGGGCCTTCAGGCCGTAATGCCGCTTGCCGATGACCTGACTCTGGGCGCTAGCAGTATGGACCTCATGTCCCCGCCTCCCCATCATGGCTTCGAGGAGGTTCCAGCTGGTGTTCGGCTTGAGCTGGAGCAGACCGGCGTCGACCACGGCGATGGCGACCTCGCTCCCCCGGGGAGGGAGGCTTCCGTCGGCGCGCCGCACCTTCACGCGCACGCCGGCCTTCTCCCGTATCCTGAACACCTTCCGCTTCGTCGAAACCGCCACCTTCAGCTCGTGGGCCTTCCAACCCACGTTGATCTCGGCGATGCCGAGCTTGAAGGCAGGACGGCCGAGGTCCACGATGGCTGTTGGCTTCACGCCGCTGACCCTCCCCCGGATGCAGAGGGCGGAAACGAAGACGTTCGGGGCGTAATTGTTCCTGACCGGGAGCTCGATCGTAGGATTCTTGCCGGAAACATTTCTGACAAAGGTCTCCATCACGCCTTCGCGCTCCACGGTTACGAGCACCGTTGCCCGGCGGAAGGGCATTCTCACCTGGAACCGGGCCCGCTCTCCCGGTTCGTATCGCTTTTTCTCGGGCAACAGGTCGATCCGGTCGCTGTCCGTAACATCGAACCACCAGTCGCCTTTGCCGGCGACCCAGACGCTGCGGTGGGCTGTCGAGACATTTCCCGCGCTGTCCTTCGTCCGGGCCAGGAGGACCACATTCCCCGAAACAGGCGACTGCTTCGTGCAGATCAACAGCCCCCGGGCGTTCGTTGTGCCTTCACAGAGGCTGCCGACTCGTTTGGTCTCGGAGACGTGCTCGTAGGAATAAAACCCGCCTACCAGCCGCTTGCGGTGTGTGTAAAAGGACCGCTGGAACAGGTCGACCGTCACCGCTGCGTTCGGGACCGGTTTCCCGTTGATGCCCACGGCAGCCACATGGAAAGTGAAGGATTTCTTCGAAGCGGCCCAGGAATCGGGCTTGATCCCGACGAGGACCTTCGACGGCCAGAGCGGAATGCTCGACGAGACGGTCTGCACCTCACCGTTAGGATCGCGGAATTCAAGCTCGGCCTGAAGCGTGTGGGGTTTCGTTATCTTCGGAAGATCGGGTATCCGTGCTCGCAAGGCCCCGGCCTTGTCCAGTACAAGGTTGTAGGTCTGCGCCCCTTTTTTTCCTCTATCGCCATCGTCTTCGTAACTTCCATAGGATGATCGTCTCATCACGCCGGCCTTGACTGTTCCGTTCGCGAAGGTGAAGCCGTCAAAAGCCCCGAAATGCGTTGCCGCTTTCGGCGCGACTTGGGAACGCAGCTTCACCGGCGCGTCGCCGGCGCCGCCGCCGGACAGGTAGGTCACGAGGAGGTCGACTTCCGCTGACGAAGCATTCACCAGCGGTTTCTTCGGCGGCTGGATGCTCGCCTTCATCAACGGCACCCGGAACTCCTCGACCTGGAAGGAGCCTGACGGCCAGCCGTCTGCACGGCGAGAGCCGCCGAATCGGCCTTCTCCCGAGGCCCGGTGCTTTTTGGGAGTCGCCTTTTTCACCAGAATGACCTCGTAATGGCCGAGCCGCGCATCCTTCGGTATCTTCCACGTTGTTTCGGACAGGCCCTTGTTGTCCCATTTGAGGGGGTATTCGTAGCGCTGGTTGCTGCCGCGGTGGCGAATCAAGACCGCCTCAGGCACTTCCTTCACCGGGGAAAAGCCGGACATCCCGTGCTTCCTGATGACATGCTTCATATGGATGATCTCGCCGGCCCTGAGCAGGCTCCGGTCGAATATCGTATGGCCGATAACCGGGCCGCGGTAGGATGCTCCCGGCAGGCCGAAGCGCCATCCCTCGATCCCTTCGTTCCAGCCGGAGCGGACGAAGGTCATGTCATTCTTCGTCCGGGCGAAGACAAAAAAGCCCGGTTCCCCTTTGCAGGAGGAGTAGTCCATATCGAGGAGCGACAGGTCCTTGGCGATGCGCGCAATACCCTGTTTATTCGTCGATCCTTCCCACACCAGTTCGCCCCGGCAGTCCCGCAGGGCGACGGAGGCGTTGTTCACCGGTTTGGCCTTGTCCAGCGTGGTGACCCAGACCAGCGACGACTCCCGACCCTGTTTGAAATGGGCCGACAGGTTCGTGACGAGGGCTGCCGTGGACACGTAGAGCGACCTCGTTATGCCGAGGAACGATCCGCGCAGGGACGCGCCGAGAGCATCGCTCTCGAGCTCAACAACGTAAAATCCCGGCTTTTTCATCGGGATCCCGACAACCTCAAATGCCTTGGGCCCGTTCGGCTTGGTCAGGGAAAAGTCCTTGACCGTGCTCACCCCCTTCAGAACCGATTTCTTCGGACCCGACCGGCGCAGCGTCCTGAACCACTCGATGATCTGCTCTTCATCACCGGTCCGATGGATCTTTCCAGGGATGGCGCCCTTCGCTCCCTTCTTTTCATCATCCCCTTTCGAAGAGCCGCTCAGGAACGATCCGATGGACTTTCCGAGACTGCGAGTGGCTTCCAGAAGGCCTTTCTTCCGCACGTCCTTCTTACCAACCTTCAGCATCCTCGTCGTGACCTCTGGTTCGAGGTTCCGGAGTGTGACAGGCAGCATGGCGTCGCCGTTGAGCTCGATTATCCCGAAGGGAGCGGCAAACTTCGCGAGAGGCGAATATTCATCGGTCCGGACTACCAGGGGGAATTTGTCCCTGTTCGCCAATGCCCTCCCGGCGTCATCCTTCATGTTCTTCGGCAGCTCGACGGTGAAGGGCGTGCGTTCAGGGAAAAGACCCTCGAAGGCGATGGAACGAACATACTCGGGCTTCCCCTCCTCGCCCCCGGTAATGGGGGTAGGTTTGGTGATTTTTCCTTTCGGCCCCCGAAGCCTGGCCATGCGCGCGTACTTCCACGGTACGGGCGCGGAAAATTCCACCGACAGGGGAAGAAGGGGCACACAGTCAGCCCTCTTGTTTTCGCGCCTGCAGGTGAACGAGGCGGTGAAGGCCGGCCTCGCTTTGAACGTATATACCTGGTCCTGTTCCGTCGGCACGCCGCTCATTGCCGCGACGCCGGCACCCCATACCAGCCGGACCTTGGCATCATTCGGAAAGCTTCGCTTGCACTGGAGGACGATGCGCGGGACATCATCCTTGCGATATCGCGCGGCCCTGAGCAACCGTTTCCGTTGTTTCCCTTTCAGAACCCTGACGCCGACCTGTTCGTTGATCCCCTCGATGGAGCAGTACACATTCGCGGTGACTGTTTTCTCCTTCGATTTCGCGTCAAGGGTGAGTATAAAAATCTGCTCTTCATCAATCCGCGACCCGCGGTAGGGACGGGAACTCCGGATCGCCGGACCTCCCGTGGAGAAGGAAAAGGTGCGCTTGCCGCCCAGCTTTTTACCGGCCAGAGACTTCAGGCCGGATTTAAGCGTAAAGGTACAACGGACACCGGCAGGGAGTTTCCGCTCGAAATCGTAGACCCAGTTCTTGCCGTCCGCCCAGCGGCCGCTGCCCGGTTCCGCACAGGATAGGGTAAAGGGCTCCACGAGGCGGGGATCACCAAAGGGGACCATCTGATCGGAAAAAGAAGCGCGCACCTGCCTCACGTCCTTGACCGTATGCTGAGGAGAAAAAACGACAACCGACGGATCGCCGGCATATGCGGGAGAGACCCATGACAAAAGAATAAGAACTGTTAAAAAAAGCCGTTGCTTCATTGTACCTCCTTGCACGCCGAAGGCGTGATATGGTTTTTATGACCCCGCGGTCCCGCTATAGCGGGACGGGATGTCGCATTGTTCAAGTCCCGCCTTGGCGGGACGCTGGAGGGGCTCCACTGATAACGAGTGCCTGAGTGATGGATGGTGAAGAGAAGCTAGACAACGAATTCTATTCTGGCAGCGGTCTTGCCGTTCGAAGACAGGGTGAACTCACCGTTCAGGTCGTCCTGGACGAGGTTCGCAACGAGCTGGAGTCCCAGGCTCTTGCACATATCCATGCAAAAACCTTCCGGCAGTCCTTTGCCGTTGTCCGAGAACTCGAGGGTAACACGGCTTTCCTGCTCGGGGCTGAGCGATACCTGGATCTTGCCGCACTCGACCTTCTCGAACCCGTGTTTAATACTGTTCGTCGTCAGCTCATTGATGATGAGGGCAAGGGACGTGGCTTTCTGTGAAGACACCCGGATATCGTCACCGTGGATCTCATACTCAAAGTTCTTTTGAGCGCAGTTCGAAAGCTGGACAACCATCTCCACGACCTTGCGGATCATATCGAAGAGGCTGACGTATTTCACGTCTTCCTGCGAAAGGAGCTGATGGACGAGGGAGATGCTCCGGATCCTCGTGAGATTATCGAAGATCAGGCTCATGGTCTCCGGGTCATTCGTCTGCTGGAGCTGCATAGAGGAAAGGCCGGCAATCGCCTGGAGATTGTTCTTGATGCGGTGGTGCGACTCTTTCAGAAGGGTGGTAATCTGCTGGTTCCGCTTTTCCATCAGGTAATAGAG